>DPWT01000226.1 GCA_003527555.1 Verrucomicrobiales bacterium
TCCGTGGCTGGGCGGTAAAAGTCACGCCTGATGGGAAAATGATTCCTGTCTGCAGTGGTTTACGAAGCCCAGGTGGAGTTGCAGCAAATGCCGAGGGAGCCATGTTTACTATTGAAAGTCAGGGGCCATGGAATGGAAGCTGCTCACTTAAGCATCTCAAACCAGGTGGGTTTTTGGGGCATCCTGCTAGTTATAATTGGTATCCTTTCGTGCCAGATATGGATACACCCAGTGTAACTCCTAACACCGCGTCACGATTTCAAGTTGAGAAAAAGCGTGTCAAGGAACTCGTGCCTCCAGTTATTCGTTTCCCTTACATTAAGATGGGGCGGTCAATTTCTGGTTTTCAGTTGAATCAGACGAAAGGTAAGTTTGGGCCTTTTGAGGACCAATTATTTCTCGGGGATTACACACTAAGTCTAATCATGCGTGCTACGACAGAGCAGATCAATGGTGTGTGGCAGGGTGCATGTTACCCTTTTCGTGAAGGCTTATCTACTGGTATTATGAATGTTGAGTTTTCGCCCAAGGGCCAGCTTATCGCTGGAGGGTTCACCACTACTAGGCAGTGGCCAGTGCGCGGAACTGAACCATTCGCCATACAGCGAATCGACTGGAATGGTAAGGTACCATTCGAAATTAAAGAAATCAATATTAGGAAAAAAGGCTTCTTATTGAATTTTACCATACCGGTTGACAAAGCCATTGCCTTAAAACCAGAAGTTTACAGCATTAACACATACACCCATATTTACCATGCAGCCTACGGGAGTCCAGAGGTCGATCAGACCAGTATAAAAGTGATTAGGGCTGTGCCGTCAGCTGACGGAATGTCAGTAATGCTCCACTTAGATAAGATCATTGAGGGGCATATACACGATTTTGACCTGAATGCGATGAAGTCAGACAAAGGTGAATCATTACTTCATACCAAGGCATATTACACGGTAAATGAAGTGCCGCACAAATAGTAGGTATTAGCCAATCCATGATAACAGGCTATGCCGTCATCATGGATCTCTGTTAGAATGGCAACTTGGGCATTTTGCCCCCGCCGCCACCCATCATATCGTCCATTCCTTCCATGCCGCCGAGCTGTTTCATCATTTCCTTCATTTTTCCCTTGGATTTCATCATCTTGCGCATCTGAGTGAATTGTTTTAAGAATCGATTTACATCGAGCATACTATTTCCTGATCCTGCTGCAATACGCTTGCGGCGCGTTCCTTTAATGAGCATTGGAGTAGCTCGCTCGCGTGGAGTCATTGAAAGCACAATGGCTTCCATGCGTTTCATCCGTCCCTCATCGAGTGCGCCAGCGGGAAGCTGTTTTTTGATTTTACTGAATCCCGGCATCATACCTAATATTCCATCCAGTGGACCGAGTTTGCGCATCATATTCATCTGGTCGAGGAAGTCATTGAAGTCAAATTTGCCAGATTGCAATCGCTTAGCAGCATTGATGGCTTCGTCTTCGTTGATGTTTTCGGCAGCAGTCTCGACCATGCTGACAACATCACCCATACCGAGAATACGACTCGCCATACGATCGGGGTGGAACACACCAAGTTGCTCGAGTTTTTCACCCTCACCAATGAATTTAATCGGTTTGCCTGTTATGGCTCGCATCGACAGGGCTGCGCCGCCACGGGCGTCACCATCGAGCTTGGTAAGGATAATGCCAGTGATTCCTACGGCGTCATCAAAATGTCGTGCCACTGAAACTGCCTGCTGTCCAGTTGCGGAGTCTGCTACTAACAGTGTTTCATTGGGCTGAACAAATTTGTGCAACTCTTTGAGCTCATCGATCAATACTGTGTCGATTTCTTGGCGGCCGGCGGTGTCAAAAATAAGAGTAGTGCCGTTCTGGGTTTTTGCCCACTTGATTGCTTGTTTGGCAACTTTGACGACATTTTTTTCACCTGAATCTGGTGTGAAACATGGCACTCCGACCTGCTCTGCTAATGTAGCGAGCTGATCAATCGCAGCGGGGCGATATAGATCACAGGCGATGAGTAGTGGCCGACGACCTTCTTTTTGTAATCGCAATGCGAGCTTACCTGCAGTGGTTGTCTTGCCTGCGCCGTTGAGGCCGCAGAGCATGATGTGTGCTGGTGGGTTGAGGTCGAGCGGGGTGGCATCACCGCCTAGGAGTGAAGTGAGCTCGTCGTTGAAGATTTTGACGATTTGTTCGCCTGGTTTAATGGATTTGAGGACGTCCTCACCCATTGATTTTTCTTTTACGCTGGCAATGAATTTTTTGGCAACGCTGAATTCGACATCAGCTTCTAACAATGACATGCGAATTTCGCGAAGTGCATCGGTGATATTTTTTTCGGAAATTTTGCCGACGCCGCGAAGATTGCGAAACGTTTTATCAAGGCTGTCTGATAGGGAACTAAACATATTAAATTAGAAGCTAAAGGTTAATGATTTGGTGGAGTTGATACCGAGTGTGTGGTAGTTCTGGGCTGAAATATTACTGAGGTTGGTAGGCGGCTTCGCGGTTGATTCGGAAAGTCCAACGCATGGGCTTTTCGTATTGTGTGGAACCCTTGTTCCGCCATTGCACTGTAACCGAACATTTACGCGAGCGTAATCGTCGCGATACTTTCCACGACACCTTATTAGTCTCAGGGTTGTATGTGCAAGGCACTTGACCAAAGCCTGCCACACGCATGGTAACGGATTCGGGGTCAATATTTTCGACTTTAGAGAGATCCGCAAATAGTCTCGGTAATCGGTCAGAAATGAGCGCACCTGGTTCAGGCTGCACGGGGTGAGGAGTTGATTGAACAATCGCGCCATCAGTGGCTGCAGTCGAACTGGTGGCTCGGAAGCTAGTGGCGTTCCTGAATATGTTATCATGTGTTCCAAGAATGATGTAGCGTGGGATGGTGAAATTTGAAGTTGTCATTGTCGTCTTCCCTGGAATTACAGTAAAAAGAAATTCGTAACCGACTTCAGTAGCGACGGGGAGCATTTCTCCAGTAACAAAGCCGCCGGGGTAAGCGTATGTTTTTACATTGATACGAAAGTTTTCATCTAAAAACTTTTTGGAGTTTGCCATTTCTTTACGAAGATAGCCAGCATATGTGTTAGCGCCTTTGGCGCGCATTTGCTTAACCGAGCTAGGGTAGGGGTGAGAAACAGAGTGGCTGCCAATACTGCATCCGTGTTCCATCATTTCCCGAATCATCTTTTTTGTGAGTGCACTAGCTCCACCACCGACGTAGTTTTTGTAGAGGAAAACAGTGAATGGATATTTAAACTCCTTGAGAATCGGATAAGCATCGGTGTAGACAGATTTCCAACCGTCATCAATGGTGATAACCACAGACTTATCTTTAATTTTTTGTTCGCCTCGTTTCCATGCCATGAAGTCATGCATGGTGATTACATTTAATCCCAGATCACGGATCGCCTCCATTTGTTTGCGAAACGTCGCTGTCGGCAGCAGCATCTCAGTAGCTTTTCTGGTTTTTGAAAAATCGTGGTAACCGAGCACCGTTACCCGAGTATCATTGTTTGCTGCCCGATTATCAGTAGTTTGAAGAGTAGCCGTTGTTGAGCCCGAGATAGACGGATTGGCGGTAGATGTATCACTACGCTCTGTCCCAATAAGTAGACTACCGCCTGAGTGAGCTCCGGCAGGGAAGGCACTGAGGCACAGAAGTAAAATAGTAATAGTTAGCGAGCGGATCATCACGATTTTTTAATGAATATACCTTAGTTTAGCTTCTCATGAATGAAAAGTACAATGCCCAGTAACCTGATCACTTTAGAAGAGTAGGTAAATCTTCAAGACTATGGATGAAATGATCTGCCTCTGCAATGACACGCACACGCTCAGCATATCGGCCAAATCCAATAAATTGGGTTACCTCATCCTTTGTCTCTAGGTCAGAGATGCCATCACCTACCATAACGATACGCTCTGGCGCATACTCCAACTTGAGAGACAAAATAATTTCTGGTTTACCACCATTTCGTGACGGAGGCGCCGAGGTGTCGAATCCTGCGTATGTGCCGTCTGAGTGAAACTTCAGCGGTACGGCTTCGATGCGGTTAATTTCGAGGTGCTGGGCGAGGGGCTCAATGACTTGGGTGAATCCTCCAGATACAATGACGGGGGTCCAACCTGCGGCCCTGATTTTCTCTAGGGTGACTTTTGCCGTAGGTTCAATATGCTCAATGTACATCTGAGCTACCTCATGGCATGCGGTCTCAGAAGGTTGAATCATCTCCAATCGGCGAGTAAAGATCTCATCAATCGGCACCTCGCCATTCATTGCCGCATTTGTTAGTGCCTCGATTTTTTGAAATGTCTCAGATCCGCGCAGGCGCGCGAGCTCATCAATACCCTCGATAGCTGAGAGTGTGGAGTCACAGTCAAAAACTACTATTTTCATAGACGCCAATGTTACTTGTTGCGGTAAACAATGTTAGGATCAAATGTTAATTCGGATTTGGTGAAGCTCAAAGCAGCTGGATTCTTACCATCGTCGAGATTCACCTTGCGGTAGAAGCATGAGTTGCGTCCAGTATGACATGCTCCCGCACCAAGTTGTTCTACATAGATGATCAAGGCGTCTTGATCGCAATCAGTTCGGATTTCTTTCACTTTCTGAGTATGACCCGAGGTGGCACCTTTATGCCAAATTTCCTGCCTGCTGCGTGAGTAGTAGACTGCCTCCCCTAATTCGAGAGTCATCAGAAGCGACTGTTTATTCATGTATGCCAGCATCAATGGCTCCTTGGTCTCAGCATCCATGGCTACGGCAGGAATCAAGCCATTATCATCAAATTTGGGTGCCATTACACATTTTTCTTCAAGAGAAGCTTTGTCACTGTATTCGCCTAAGGTAATCACAGGATTGTTCATGTCGTGGGTGTAGCATTTGCACGTCTACTGTCGAGTTTAAGTTTATATTCGGTAAGTAGTCAAATATCCAAAAAACCGAGGGAAATGAATAGACAAATAGCTTCTGCAAGACGATGCTACGCAAACCAATTAATTGGAAATCTCGTATATATGAAAAATATTTCTATCAGAAAGTTTATCCTCTCTTCCAGTGCCCTCATGCTGGTATCCACATCATGGTTATGTGCAAAAACGAATTTTAATGAGGTGGGGAAGCAGATGGTTATGCTGCTGTCGAACAACCACTATGCCCATTACGAGTTTGATGAAAAGTTAGGTAAGCGATTTTTTGAGGGATACATCAAGTCGCTCGATCGCAACAAGAATTACTTTCTTAAGTCGGATGTTGAGAATCTTCGCAAGAAATTTGGAAGTAACCTGCATCAACTCCTTATTGAGGGTAAGTCAGTGGCTGCGGCGACAGAAATTCATGCTCTTTACCGCAAGCGGGCTAACACCCGTATCAAATACGCTCAAAACCTTTTGAAGGATGAGGCGGCGTTTAAGTTTGTTAGTGATCGTAAAGTGCTCATCAGTCGAGAAAAAGCCGATTGGCCACTGACTGAGGCTGAGGCTTGCGGTCTATGGCGTAATCAAGTTGAGCAATCGCTACTCAGTGAGCAGCTGCGAAGAGACTCCATTGCGGAACTCGCCAAAGAACAGGGTAAGGAGGACCCCCTGAAGGGCAAGGATGCACCTGGAAAAATGATTTCATACCGATTTGAACGTATCTTACACGGCATCAACTCTTCCAACGAAGAAGAGATTGTAGATGCGTTCCTCAGTGCAGTGGCACTTAGCTATGATCCACACACTGACTACATGAGTATGTCGGAAATGGAGCGTTTTATGTCTGGAATGCAAAATGCGCTGGTGGGTATTGGAGCTATGCTGCAGGCCGAGGATGACGGTGCCACTAAAATAACTGGTATTGTCGTGGGTGGCCCAGCTGACAAACAGGGCGATCTTAAACTGAACGACCGTATTGTGGGTGTCGATAGTCTTAATGTTGGAACTCCTGAGGCAATGTCGGATATCATGTTTGAAAAGCTTGATCGTGTTGTGGACATGATCCGCGGCAAAGAAGGCACAGAGGTGCGCCTTAAAGTCGAGCCAGCTGCAGGTGCTCCCGGTGAGATAAAAATGATTATTATCAAGCGCGGTAAAGTTGAGCTGAAAGATGAACTAGCCAAGGCAGAGGTCATTGAAATGAAGCAAACGAATGGTGATAAGCGTCGATTGGGCTGGGTTAGTCTGCCGGCATTTTACGCCGACTTTAAAAACTGGAAAACCCGCTGTTCAATCGATATCGAAAAGCTTGTTAAGAGACTCAAAGATGAGAAAGTAGAAGGTATTATTTTAGATCTTCGTGGTAATGGCGGCGGTTCTCTAGAAGAGGTTCGCAGAATGACTGGATTTTTTACCGGCCGAGGCCCAGTCGTGCAGGTCAAAAATCATCAAGGGCGTGTTGAAGTAAAAGATTCATCTCATAGAGCACCTATTTACGATGGCCCGCTGGTAGTTTTAATCGATAAGACAAGTGCTTCTGCTAGCGAAATTCTTGCTGGCGCACTACAGGACTATAATC
>DPWT01000208.1 GCA_003527555.1 Verrucomicrobiales bacterium
CGATCACCTCACCCAAAAAGCAATTTCCTAGCAGTCAGTCATCCAAACCCTTCTCACACACCCACCCAATACCTGCCCAGGGAAACAATCAGCGGCATGGTCAGCAAGCTGACCAGCGATGTGGCGACTACAACCTGAATGGCGACGTCGGCCCGACCACCATAGTGACGCGACATTAGGATAGGAAACATCCCAGCGGGCATCGCAGCTTGAATAACAAGAACTTGCTTTAGCTCTGTGGCAAGTGGCAGAAATTTGGCGAGGCAGAGAATCAACAACGGCAACAGAACAAGACGAACCAACACGCCACCGGTGGAGATTTTCCAATCGAACCGCATTTGTTTCGCCAAATCAAACAAGGTGGTTCCCACGAGTAATAGCGCAAGAGGAATGGCACAGAATCCCAGCATGGAGAACACCGATGTCAGCACGTTCGGCATATGCTGATCCCCCCCTGTCTGAACCATCAAAACTCCAAGAACAACCGCAAGGATCGGCCCTTTCATAAATGCCCGCCATGACGGCTTCATATCTCCCGATATCAACATCAGCCCAACCGTCCACACCGCAATTTCTACCCCAAGGTTATGGGTAAAAAGAACCGCCAGCACGTTGTTATCATCGGGGAAAACATAGAGCATCAAAGGAAGCGCGATGTAGCCGTAATTCTGCAAGCCACTGCTCATCGCAAATGTCCTCCTACCACCACCTTTCTCCAACCCCATCAACCGAGCAATCACTAGACCTAACATCATTCCTGATGCGATGACCAGGAAACCAATCCCTGCCGCCGATGTCACCACACCGGCATCTCGTAAAATCTCAGAGCCTAACATTTTATCAAGAATCAGGCAGGGATATAGCAGGTTCACCACCATCGTCATGATTCCCTTGTCCATTTCCGGCTTCAATACTGAAGTCCGGCGCAGCACTGCACCCAAGGCCACAATGATATAGATGGGGAACGCAGCTTGGAGGACCAGCAGACTTTCTTGCATGGATGTCATTGTAAGCATGATCTCTGAACGATGACACGAACTCAATGCGCTGATTTTAAATTCAATACGCACAACATCCCCATTGGGCGTCTTTGTTGTGTTCACCTATCAAGTGAGTGATAGGCTCTAGGATGCATGGTTTAGAGGATTAAGAAAAGCTGAACTTACATGCCTATGCTTAAATAAAACCTGTGTAAGTAGATTGCCATCAAGTCATGATTAGCCGTAACCTTGCAGTATGATTGATGCACACGTTGAGCTCTCGGGCAGCGAAGATTCACTATCACAATTAGAGGACGCACTGGAATTCAGTGGGGTAACCCAAGTGATTGTCGTTCAACGTTCATTTTGTAAATCGGCGATGCAATCTCACCTCAAGCTCGCTAAAGAATCAGAAGGGTTGGTTCGGGGTGTTATTACTGCAGCACCCTTGTCTAACACCAGAAAACTACGTATCCAAATAGATGCCGATCGCCGTGAAAATCGCATTGTCGGATATCTTGCCGATTTTTCAGATATCCATGGCATCGAGCACAACAACAACCAAGAGGTCACCCACGGGGTTGGCCTGATCGAACAATCCGGCAAACCATTGGACGTATTACTATCTCCAGATCAAATGCGAGACATTATCCCATTTCTCGATGCGCATCCCAGCCTGAACATAGTGCTCGATCACTCCATGGGAGATGCCATCTCCATGGACAAAGAATGGCAACGCGTTCTGCGCGAAGTCGGCAGACGCCCTCACGTTTATTATCGTCTTTGCGGACTCGCTACAGGCGTCACCGGCGAAACAACCTATCAGATCACAGAGGCCACCCAAGTGGCATTTGATTCAGCACTTTCTGCATTCGGGCCACAGCGGCTGCTTTTTGGATCAAACTGGCCTCGCAACACCATCGCATACCCCGTCTGGCTCAATACCGTCGATAACCTTGTTACTCATTTATCCGAAGATGAACGTGACTCGATCTACACAAGTAACGCACAGGAGATTTACCAGATTACTTAGTCCGCAATTAGGTGCTTGTGCAAGTCTTCGACCCTCTCGCAGCCAACCTGTTCCATCACTTGTTGAAGCTGACGTTTTAGCATGATCATCGTGTGCTCCCCCCCTCTTTTGCCCATGGCACCAACGCCATACATGAAAGATCGTCCCAGGAAGGTGAACTCAGCACCACTTGCCATGGTGCAGGCAACGTCTGATCCTGAGCGGATGCCGCTGTCCATCATGATCGTGGTCTTACCCTTAAACTCCTTCGCAATCTCAGCGAGAGGTTTGATGGTCGATTGGCCAGCATCGAGTTGACGACCACCGTGGTTGGATACAATGACGCCATCCACTCCGAGACTCACCGCTTTTTCCATATCTTCACATGTGGCTACACCCTTAAGCACGAGCTTACCCTGCCATTTGTCGCGGATCGCCTTGATACGATCCTCACTTAGCCTTCCGGAAAAAGTCTTATTCATGAACTCACCGAGGTGTTTCATGTTGAGGCCTTTCGGGATGTAAGGCTTCATCGTTTTAAACTCGGGAATACCAGCGAAGAGACTGGTGATCGACCACGTGGGGCTGGTGCACATTTGGAAAATATTGCGCAGGCTCATACGCGGAGGGATCGATAGACCATTCTTAATCTCCTTCGGTCGGTAAGCAAATGTTGGTGTATCACCAAGGATCACCAGCACGGGGACTTCCGCTTCGGCAGCTCGCGTGAGCAACTTATCGCGCATCTCCTCCTCCGCCGGATGATAGAGCTGGAACCATGCCTCACCCTCGGTGAGCTCGGCAACTTTCTCGATACTCGCCGTTCCTACCGTGCTAAGAATAAAGGGAATGTTGTGCTTGTGTGATGCCTCGGCAAGAATCTCTGTTGCCCGTGGCCACATCAAACCCTGTAAGCCGATCGGGGCAACTCCAAACGGGGCACTATATTTTTTCCCAAAGATTTCAGTCTCCATGTTAGATCCGGGATAATCTCTCAGGTAATACGGCCGCAGAAGGACCTCACGAATATCATCAGTGTTTCTCTGAATGTTGATATCTGAAAAACAGCCACCGCTCAGATACTCATAGGCAAATCGCGGCAGACGCTTACGCGCCCTCGCTTGTAAATGCTCAATAGATGGTAATTCGGGATTAAATGGGTCAGACATCGAAAGTCGATCATGTTACACGTGTGGAATTAATCCAGCCCAAAGCTCATATCAAATCCACATCTTATTGCGTGAAAGTCACATCAACTGCGCCCTAGCGTAACCCAAAACATCCTCAAACGGTAACCTGTTAAGCAAACCCCAATGAGCATTCCGATAGAGTCGGTAACGCATCATACCCGGACTGTAGATACCACAGAGAAACCGCGCGAGTCGCTCTGGACTTGCCAGGGCCGGTTTACGCAGGGCGACAACTTGTTGAATCGTCTCCAGCTCATCCACGGTGACCTCATCCACGCGAGTTTGTGGGAGTTTGCGTGGTCTTTTTTCTCCCCTACACGACGAGCAATTGCCGCATGGCTCTGCCAGTTTCTCGCCAAAATGGGCTAACAACGAGGCAGCGATGCATTTCCGGCTGGTTGCGATGGAAAAAACCGTGTCGATCCGACGCAAATCATCACCAGAGTGATCTAGAATGACTTCATACATTTTATCCGTGAGTTTTGATAAATTGTCGGGCTGTTTACGAATCCGGTAGTGATGCAGGCTATGGCTAAATTTCATACGTGCATCGCCGCTCGCGTTCAGCTCGGAGAGCAGCAGCATGAGCTTTTGCTGACCTGCAGCACTGCCACCAGATACCTCAGTAAGATTAACACGCTGGCGAGTTTCTAGAATCGGCTTCAACAATTTTTGTTCGGCAGGTTTGAATCCAAGCAGAATTTTATCTATCGGCTCCAGTGGCACAGCATGACACCAGAGCCACGATCCTTCATCCGGCACGATGAGACCAAGAATTTCTAGGCGGGCAACAAGGATATCCAAAGTGGCTCGCGCTACATCGTTAAGTGTGCTGAGATCGTAATGCGAAACTACAGCACGTTTACCTTGTGAAAAAAACTTACTAAGGATGTTCTCTACGGCTTTGCGCGTCGGTTTTTGCGCGACAACAAAATTTTCTAATAACGCGCGGTCGTTCTCACTGGCGAGTAAGACACATTGGCTAATTTCTCCATCGCGACCGGCCCTCCCACTTTCCTGAATCCATCCCTCAGGAGATTTTGGTGGCTGGTAATGCACCACTGTACGCACGGACGGCATATCTACCCCCATACCGAAAGCAATCGTCGCACAAATCACAGGTGTTTTCCCTGTTAAAAATTCATCCTGAACCACACTGCGAGCATCTGCCGGCATCCCCGCATGGTAGGCACAGGCATGAATGCCCTGTCCCCTGAGCGTGGATGCCACCGACTCGACCGTTTCACGCTTCGTCGCATAGACAATTGCTGGAAAACTCTCGGCATCCGACAAACAATCTAACAAGAACGTATCTTTTTTCTCATCCGCACACGGACGTATTAAGAAATGAAGATTGGGACGGAAAAATGTAGTCTGAACCTGATCGCGCTTCAGGATCCCAAATACCTTGCGTATTTCGCGTGCTACAGATGGCCCAGCCGTCGCGGTAAGCGCAAGTATTGAGCGAGGTTTTATTTTACTTACCCTCTTAGCGAGGCGCAGATATGACGGCCGAAAACTATGCCCCCACTCCGAGACACAATGAGCTTCGTCAATGGCAACCAATGACACATTCTGGTCATTCAATATATCCAATAAATTTGATCGGCTAAGCCACTCAGGTGATACATAAAGGATCTTAATCTCACCGCGTAAAACTTTTTGCGTAATCTTGTCATTCTCTTCTTCCGTGCCAGCAGAATCAAGTCGCTCAGCATCTATTTTGTTTCGCTTTAATACATCCACCTGATCACGCATCAATGCGATCAGCGGCGAAACCACAACGGTCATCCCATCAAGCATCACCGCTGGCAGCTGATAGCAAAGCGACTTACCTCCACCGGTCGGAAGCACCGCCAGAGTGTTCACCCCAGCCAATACGCGATCAATCACTTCCCGCTGCCCACCTCTTAGCGAATCGTGCCCGAAATGATGCTTAAGAGCATTACCTATTGCATCATTCATCTTACCTCTCACTCACCATTTTGCACGCCAGCTGAATCGCATGCGTCATTGAGCTAGCGTCTGCCTTACCAGTTCCAGCGATATCATAAGCCGTTCCATGGTCTGGGCTAGTACGGGGATATGGCAAGCCGAGCGTTACGTTCACCCCTGTATCAAAATCTAACAATTTAAGGGGGATCAACCCCTGATCGTGATACATGCAAAGCACAGCATCGTATTCACCATCTGCCGCTGGGCGGAAAATCGTATCCGGCGGATGCGGCCCCGAGTAATCGGCTCCACTACCGAGCTGGCTTAACAGATCCACAGCAGGGGCAATGATTTCAATATCCTCACGACCAAATACACCATTTTCTCCTGCGTGCGGGTTAAGACCACAGACGGCAATTCTAGGTTGTGTAATACCCCGCTGATGACAGAACTGCGCTAACAGTTTTCCAATACGAACAATCTCATCCGAATCTAACAGATTAGGAACCTCAGCCACTCCCACATGAATTGTCACAAGTGCTACAGTAAGGTTTTTGCCCGTCAAGCACATCGCATGATTGGTGCACCCTAACCGCTCAGCAAAAAACTCCGTTTGTCCGGGGAAAAGAAAACCCAACTCGTGTAGTCCCTCCTTTCCAACTGGCGCCGTAACCACGGCGTCGATCTCCCCCGATTTAAGCTGTTGCACCGATTCCTCAAGCGCATCCAGAGCAGCCTGCGCCGATGCACGAGATGGTTTCCCAGGGCACGCATCGATCGTTTCACCGATAATCTTGAAATCAAAGCCAGCAGGTAGATTGCCTGATTCCAGAGCGGCTCTTACTACTTCAGGGCCAATGCCTGCTTGATCTCCAAGTGTTATGCCAACATGCTTCACGAATTGATCATTTCCACACAAATCAATAAAATCAACGAGAATCAGAGAATGGTTGCACACTTCGCATTCCCGTAGCAAATTACAATTAGCACATATTTTCTCTGTTAACAATCATGGTCAACCCAGTATCCAATCAACTCAAAGGTAATAGGCGAGCAGACTACGCAGGCATCCTTCCCAAAAAAGGCTGGCCCAAACGCAATTACCACTTTCTGCGCCACCGCCTGCTGCCTCAAGTTTTCCACAAGAGAGATGGCACACAACGTGACCCCATTCCACATGCCCCAGATGAGGGAAAAATCCGGGTCACATGGATCGGCCACGCCTCGTTTCTTATTCAGTTCCCCGATCACTCAGTCATCATTGATCCAAACTGGGCAAACTGGCACGGTGTCGTTAAACGTAAACGTGAACCAGGACTCGGCCTGCAGTTAATGCCACTGGTTGATTTGGTCATGGTCACCCACGCCCACTTCGATCATTTACACAAGAAGAGCCTCAAAATTCTTGAATCGCACGAGGGTATCGTAGTTCCAAATGGTAGTGGAAAACTTGTTAGGCGTCTTGGGTTCAACAAAGTGCATGAGATGTCGGTGTGGGATAAACTTAATTTTGAAAACCTTCAGATAACCCACACTCCGAGCCATCACTGGGGCGCGCGTTATTTGCATGATACCCATCGCGACTACGGCGGCTATATGGTTCAATCCGGTAAGTGTAAGGTATTCCACTGCGGCGACAGCGCTTATTTTGATGGTTTTAAAGAGATTGGTAAGCACCACACACCGGATGTGGCACTCATGCCCATTGGTGCTTATGATGCCCCCAGCGGTAGAAACGTGCACATGAATCCCGAAGAGGCCGTACGGGCATTTATCGAGATGGAAGCGGGTATTCTTATCCCAATGCATTATGGCACTTTCGCGCTCGGCAATGAACCCGATAACGAACCTGTGGAACGCTTGCGTGCTGAAGCTGATCGACTTGGTGTCACCGATCACCTACTTGTACTTGAAGAGGGCGTTGGTGTTGAAGTGGAATGCCTCGCAGAAACGAAGATCTAAATCTTTCAACAGACAATAAAATAAAGCCAACGCTCTACAGCGCTTAGATTATCATGCAATTATTCTCCACCGCCATTGCCATCCTACTTGGTTTTAGCCTTACCCGACTGGCCGCCGCACCTGTGCCAGACTTACAAATTCTATTCATGGATTCAAATATGTGGAAACAGCCAGTTGGTGAGGTCCTCAATAAGCGTAGTCATCTACGATTTCATTGGCTTTCAAAAGCCAAAAATGACGCTAGATCCACAACTAAAGGCCTTCGGCTCTGGCAACAGCCTGTGGGGGAAACCATTTTACGAAGTCGCGATGGCAAACTGCACTCGTTCGAAATATCCATCTACAACCGAGGCGACATGGGTAACATCAACACAGACACATTTGATGAGCTCACTAGTAAATGGCAAAAACTACTTCAAAGCAAAACCGGCAAAGATGGTGAAAAAATGAACCGCACTCAGAAGGGCAGCGTAGTTTCTGCTGATCGCTGGTTATGGGAATGCCCTGGCGCCTACATCACACTGACGGCCAGCAGCACAGGCCGCGGATCAAAAAAACTGCCAGAGTTTCTCAAACTCACGCTTGTCTCAGTGAAGTTTGGAAAAGAAATGTTCGCTTCACGCGGGGGCATTACCAATACGATGGTAAAGCGTAATGATCTAAAGGACTCGGTTGAGAAACAAGGCAACGGAGATGTATTCATCAAAAACATACCCATGGTCGATCAAGGCAGGAAAGGTTACTGCGCCGTCGCCAGCGCGGAACGCGTTTTCCGCTATTATGGATTGCAGGTAGATCAGCATGCGATGGCACAAATCGCGCAAAGCAGTGCTCAAGGAGGAACTAATCCACTAAAGATGATCGACGCATTAAAGCGCGTGGCTGGTAGAACCAAAACTCGTCTCTATCAGCACTACGAAATCGACCGACGTGAATCGGCATCAACTATTAAAGCATACAATCGTCTGGCTAAAAAATCTAATCACAGGCAGGTGCCAGAAAATGCCTATTACCAGCAATTCCTCTCCGTTGCACATGCTGAAACACTGAAGTCTGTGCGGTCGAAAGGTTCGACATACAATCGATTCAAAAAAACGATCATAGATAAAATCAACGAAGGTATTCCTCTGCTCTGGGCTCTCCAAGTCGGGGTGATCAAGGAAAGGGGAATCCCGCAAGCAGGAGGTGGACACATGCGCCTCATTATTGGTTATAATGAAAAATCAGACCAAATCATCTATTCCGATTCATGGGGTGCAGGACACGAATTTAAGAAAATGACTATTCCTGAGGCTTTCACCGCGAGTATGAATCTAATGACAATCAAACCATCCAGATGATTAAATACAAAATGAATTGAATGGATATTAGTCGATATTCATTCATTTTTAATAACCCATTTTTCAGCCACGCCACTGAGCGAGCTGCTCGGGAAACGGACACTCAGCACAATCACTGATATCCTGTAGGCAGAAGTCCTGATAAATCTGTAATAGCGCTTGATGTTGCCATGCCTGCCGTAAGTATTTTTTCCGACGCTCAATATCGCCAAACAAGCGAATTGAGGCCTTATCAACCTTCTCACTAATCGCGGGTGCTTGCAGCTTCTCATAATATTCCCATGCACCACGATCACCATCCACCAAATACGCGGGCATCAAATGATTTATTTGAAAATCTGTGAGCCGATCCGCCCCCATCAAAGCGAGGTTGCGCATGCTGCGTTTTGATTTCACAGTATAGTGATGGCTCCAGTAAGGGTGCCTCAGTGCTTGAAAAAAATCTTGGGAACCAGCAAAATCCAGACATGCTACGCGAAAATCTTCCCAGTGATGCACGATGGTTGCCAAGCATGCTACGCGCCTCTGCGGATGATTAATCGGACGAATCCCAGAGAGTTTCCAGGGGATTTTTCGATCATGAGTGGGTTCGTAATCGTCACGCACTTTCCACCAAATTCCCCATAAATCACGTAAATAACCGCGGGTATCGTTAAGCGCGGCATCGTGAACTTCTGCCGTTAAAAAACCCGCTGCACCAAACAATATCGACTCACAATCAGCAGGGCACTCCCTCAACAAACCGATCGGCAAACGTTGTGCTAGCAAGGTCATCGCAAGCTTGTTGGGCCGATACCCCATTGTCTCAGAAATTGCCTGCCATAACCATTCCTCCTCACCTAACGCATCAATAGTTCTCGCGCGGCGTTTTGCTTTAATGCTCGCCCGATGCATTGCCGCCTCACGCATCAATGCATCTAGATTCCCCTGATGCATTTCTGCCAAAGGCATAAAACACCTTCCCACATGCGCTGCCGCCTGAGCCATCAATGGAATTTGTAATGCCTCACGCAGTATAAGTTCCGGAACAATAACCTGTGGCACTGCCCTGTGATTCGATGTGCGTGTAAACCGGCTTTTTGCTTCGTCTCCAAAAACAACATGTAGCACAACATCATCAAAATCCTCATTGCTGCCATGCCCATGGTTATCCCAATCGGCAAATGTATGGTCCAACTCCAATGATCCAGCATGAATTTCCCCATCAATCTCGACAGCTGTGTGCAGAAAATCCGGTCCTGCGGCATGGTTCCAATGACCAAATTGCACAATCCGGACAGCTCGGCCATCAATAGTAGCAAATTCACGGCCCATCTGCCCGCCATACCACAACGCTTGCAAATGCAACTCGTTCGGCAAGACAAGCGCATTCTGCTCTAAGACAGCGCCCTTATGATCTCTGACCTCCTCCAGAAGCTCTTTATATCCACACATACAGAGGAAAATAAACATCTTGGCTCAAGCTTCCAATGCAGGAATTAGAAAAATATGTCTGTTTTTTAAGATCGGAGAGCAAGCTAGTGGATTTCCGCATTGCACCGAGGCATTATTTAAGTAGTCTTAATTACTTTAATCACCGTCATGAGATTTGGTAAACGCCTATCCCCGAGCCATCGAGGCAGGACAAGCACACGCAATAGACGCCGTGCAGGTCGCCCGTCACTGCGGCAAGCATTTCATGATGCCAACATGAGGGCACAACAACGAGCAAATCGCAGGCTTGGAAAACGGCGCGTCCTAACCTCCGTAAGAGCTGCCATTGATAGCGCAGCGCAGAACCATCTAATCCACCTCGGGATCGGCACGCGAATGATCCGCTGGCTTATCGCAATCGCATTACTTCCGATCTGTATTGTCACCACGCGAGCACTCTTCGTCGTGGATCCAGAGGGCACCTTCTGGATGGATCTTTTGCGCACTCAACAATTTATTTACTTTGCCGTGGGAATGTTCTGGATGGCGGGTTGGTTTATCACTGGCGTGGGTGAACGGTTCTTTCTCTATCTCTACGTGCTCGGCCATGAACTGACCCATGCTATTACCGTCTACGCATGCGGCGGCAAAGTTGGTGGTATCCATGTGACCGCAGATGGCGGCTATGTCATGACCAGCAAGACCAACTTTCTCATAGGGCTGTCTCCCTACTTCATACCATTCTGGTCGGTAGCTGTGATGCTTGTCTTTACTCTTCTGGAAATGACAACACAGATCCCACACCTCCATAAGGCACTCTACTTTCTCATCGGTGCGAGTTGGGCTTTCCATTTACTCTGGACTGTATGGATGATGTTTCGTGATCAGCCTGACCTCAGAGAAAATGGTGTGTTTTTCTCATTTGTGCTAATTTACCTCGCTAACGTAATCCTGCTATCAGTCATCCTCTGTCTTGCCCCAGGCAGCCTGACATGGCATCATTGGTACAATGAATTCATGAATACTTGGGGTCAGTGGACAAACTTTATAGTGAAATTTGTAAGTTCAGCCTTATAAATTAAGGATTTTCCTTGAATTTCAAAATCAGAAACTTTTATCTTGTATATACTCTTTTTTTAGGGCATAGTTCAAACATCGTTTAATTAAACGATATTTGGGGGGGAACAGCTCCGTCAGCATAGTCTTCGGACATAGTTGGCGGGGCTGTCATTTTTTACCCCCTAAATCAAACTTGAGGTTCGGCAGATTTCACAGGGTAATAAAAGCAATGAATGCTGTATGGTATGAAAGTCTGGGTGATTTTGTTGTATTATATGTCAGCCTCATCCGGCACCGGAGGAATGAGATCCTCACGCAGCAGCAGCCGCTCGACAGATAGGTCATCCAGTAGACCTTCGGACGTCTGCTGAATCACCGCAGCAAACGGCATGATCCGATCCACCTCTGCAATTGCCGCGTGGACCATCGACGAAACAATGTCGGCGTCATACTTGTCGCGCTCAAACATGTTGGTGATGCGGAACATGATCTGCTCACGATCCAGATCATATTCCAAACTCCCCAGGGTGAGTTTTTTGTTCGCCCTGGCGAGCAGCTCCAGCACAATTGGTTCATGCTCAACCTCAAGCTCAAGTGGAGCCTCCCCCACCACCGACAGCGCATTGAGTTGTGGGAATGCTTGTGCATGAAGATGTACGTGGGTGTGGTAGGCTTCAAAGGCAGTGCGGATCACGTCTTGACCTTCAAGCTGTTCACACTGCCAACCTTGCTGGCCAAAGGCTTCCATGACGGATTGAATCTGAATTGATGTAGGGCGCATATGAGTGATGTCTTAAATACTAAAAGTTAAATTCCAAATACTAATCTCTATTTTCCATCACACCCAGCACTGCCTCTTCAAGTAGATGGCGCCGCCTCTCCGAGATCGGTTTGAGGGAGGCAACCACCCCGCTCTTTTTTTCCTCAGTAAAGTGCAGCACGAGATTTTTTGCATCCGCAGTAACCTCAGCATCTGCTACTTGCGTCCAGTAGATAACTTGCAGGTTTTCTTTCGCTCCAAAAAAGGGAAAGATCTCTACACCAAGAGGACTAAAAATGATATACGCATTGCGCGT
>DPWT01000225.1 GCA_003527555.1 Verrucomicrobiales bacterium
ACCTTCTCCATTTCCCCGTAGGAGTCGTTCAGGGTCTCGATGCGCCAGTGCCCGTGGTTGCGCATGAACTTGGCAACTCCTCGCATAACGGGAGTGGTCGACCCCGCCCAGACGGGGAGGCGTATTCCTACTATGGGTCGTTGCGGCATGGGGAGAGTCACTATTTACGATAGGCTCGCCGTGGTCAAGCAAGAGAAGGAGGTGCTGAAGGTAGGACAGTTTTGCAAGCTGTCCTTGTGTATTGGCCATTCAAAACACTGGGGAAAACCACACACCCCGGGAGTGAGACATGGCTGCGGCTGGATGGGCATTTGACCGATCATCCTGATCACGCTGCTGCCGCCCCTCCGGGGCTCGATATACCGGAATCGGGTATCCCGGGGTTGGCACCCCGCGCTACTAGCTGCCGCCCCTCCGGGGCTGGGGTCCGCACAATCTGCAGCATGGTAACAAGCTGCCAATGAACCGATGAACCGATGAACCAATGACAGCGGCCTCGCCGCTTACGCCTCACGACCACAGCACTTCTTGTATTTTTTACCGGAGCCGCATGGGCAGGTTTCGTTGCGGTTCACCTTGATGGTGGGGCGGCGCTGGGGAAGGTTGATTTTGATTTTCTCGTTTTCTCCGGCTGGAGTCATTGAGAGTGCGGCGGAGTTGCCAGTTTGGGCGATGTTGCCTTGGCTGATCTGTTGGCCGGCGTTGGCATCGCTGGATAGCTGTTGGGGTAGGCCACGCATGAAGTTTTCAAACTGGTCGAGATTCGTGGTGGAGCGGAACAGGTTCCCGAGTGTCTCGCTCTCGATGTTGCCCATGAGAGTTTCGAACAGGGCGTATGCCTCGTTCTTGTATTCGACCAGCGGGTCCTTCTGTCCTTGGGCTCGCAGATGCACGCCTTCGCGCAGGGAATCCATATTGTAGAGATGCTCCTGCCAGAGTTTATCGATACCGCTGAGAATGATGTGACGCTCTAACATATCGAGCATCTCAGGGTTCTCCTGCTGCATTTTCAAACCGTAAGCTTGTTTGACTTTTCCTACAACGAACTCGGCATTGCCTTCCGTGTCGCGGTCGTGGAAACCGCTGTCATCAAGGGCCATTTGAATAGGGAAGGTGGTGTTCACCCAGCTGAGAAGTTCAGCGTAATCGGGTGCTCCTTCGTCGCGCTCCTCAAGATAGGAGTGCACTGCCTCAGGAATGGCACGTTCGATGACCTCGTCGATCAGCTCGCGTGGATTCTCTGAGTTGAGAACTTCGTTCCGGTAGCCGTAAACGACTTCCCGCTGCTTATTCATGACATCGTCAAAATCGAGAACGCGTTTACGCCATGTGTAGTTGCGCTGCTCGACACGTTTTTGCGCGGTTTCAACCGAGCGGTTTAGCCACTTGTGCTCAAGAGCTTCTCCGTCCTCCATGCCGAAGCGCTCCATCATGTTGGTCATGCGTTCGGCGGCGGCGAAGTTGCGCATTAGGTCGTCTTCGAAGGAAATGAAGAACTGGGACATGCCGGGGTCGCCCTGACGTGAGCATCGTCCGCGGAGCTGACGGTCAACTCGGCGAGATTCGTAGCGCTCGGTGCCGATGACAAAAAGTCCGCCAGCCTCGGGGACTCCCTGGGCGAGTTTGATGTCGGTTCCTCGACCAGCCATGTTAGTGGACACGGTGACGGCACCTTTCTGGCCAGCGTTCTGGATGATTTCAGCTTCTTGGCGGTGGTATTTGGCATTCAGGATACTGCACGGAATTTTTGCGCGCTTGAGCATTTTACCGACTAATTCAGATGCCTCCACAGAGGCGGTTCCTACCAGAACCGGTTGACCTCGATCGTGTGCCTCTTTGATTTTGCTGACCACTGCGTTGTATTTCTCACGACGTGTTTTGAATACCTGATCATTGTGATCGATACGAATGTTAGGCACGTTGGTCGGGATGGGAAGCACGTCCAGCTTGTAAATATCATGAAATTCTGCGGCTTCGGTCTCGGCGGTTCCAGTCATGCCTGCGAGTTTTTCATACAGGCGGAAGTAGTTCTGGATGGTGATGGTGGCGTAAGTTTGTGTCTCTTCCTCGACGTGCACACCCTCCTTGGCCTCAACAGCTTGGTGTAGTCCGTCCGACCAGCGACGGCCCGGCATTTCACGGCCGGTATTCTCATCCACGATGACGACTTTGTTATCTGCGAGAACGTATTCGACGTCTTTTTCGTAGAGGCAGTAGGCTTTCAGGAGCTGAGAAATGGAGTGCATCTTCTCGCCCTGAGTGTCGAGACGTGACTGGAGTTTATTTTTTTTCTCGGCGCGATCATCGTCGCTGATTTCGAGATCGGCATCGATTTCGGCGTATGCTTCACCCAGGTCTGGTAGGACAAAGGCGTCAGAGTCATCGGGGGCGAGGAATTCGCGACCCATTTCCATCAGGTCGGCATCGTGTGCCTTCTCGTCAATGGTGTAGTAGAGTTCCTCTTTGATGGCGTAGAGGTCACGTTTTTGCGCGTCCTGATACATCGAGAGCTCGGTTTTTTCGACCAAGCGGCGTGAGTCGGGATCCTCCATGAAGCGCATCAGCTGGCGATTGCGCGGGTTGCCCAGTTTGATTTTGAACATGGCGCGGCCTGCACCAATTTCATCTTCGGCTTCTTGGCACTTCTTGGCTTCCTCTGCAAGCTCGTTACAGAGCATGTTCTGGCGTTTGACGAGCTGCTCGATGAGTGGCTTGTAGCGACCATACTGCTCGGTGTTAGAAACGGTGGACGGGCCGGAAATAATGAGTGGCGTGCGTGCTTCGTCGATGAGGATAGAGTCGACCTCATCAATAATCGCGTAGTAGTGGCCGCGTTGCACCTGCTCATCCGTGGATGACGACATGCCGTTGTCGCGGAGGTAATCAAAACCAAACTCAGCATTGGTGCCGTAGGTGATATCTGCCTCGTATTGTTCGCGGCGGAGCTCGGACGGTTGCTGGCTCTGAATGCAGCCGATGGTCAGGCCGAGGAATTTGAAGACGGCTCCCATCCACTCGGAGTCACGCCGGGCGAGGTAATCGTTCACGGTGACCACGTGTACACCCATACCGGTCAGGCCGTTTAAGAAGACAGGGAGCGTGGCGACGAGTGTTTTACCCTCACCGGTTTGCATCTCGGCGATCATACCGCGATGCAGGCCAATACCACCAACAAGCTGCACATCGAAGTGAACCATTTCCCAAGCAATCGGCTGATCGCACACGGTGATGGTTTGTCCACAGAGACGGCGAGCGGCGTTCTTTACCGCGGCGTATGCCTCGGGAAGGATCTGGTCGAGATATTTGGCACGAGCGGATGTGAAATATTGCTCTTCGATCTCACGGAAAGCTACTTTGGCCTCTTCGATTGAATCCACGGAGGCTTTGACTTCGGGCAGGTTTGGAAATTCTTCTCGCAGTGAGTCCAGCCGCAAACCAACATCTTTAGCGACCTCGGAGATGCCAGCTTCATCCATTGATTCGAGCTCGCGGATGGTGGCTGTTTTAAGAGGCAAGTACCGGTGCAGATGTTTTTGCCAGCCGAGAACTTTCTCCTTGAGCTGGTCTGTGGATTCGCGCTGGTAGGCTTCCTCAAGCTCGTTGATTTTGGCGATGACGGGTTGCATCCGCTTGAGTTCGCGTTGGTTCTTATTGCCAACGATTTTTTGCAAGGTCCATTTGATCATGTCAGATAGGATAAAAGATGAAAAATAGGTAAAATTTGAGTGTCCTCGGTCGTTGTCGATGAGGCATGTGAAAGAAGTCCTTACACTTGCTTGTCCCCGTTGGCAAGGGATTAGGAGGCCTTGATGTCGGCCAGTGTGGAGGGGTTCTCCTGCAAGTGATCGGTGACGGCGCGAATTGCCTCTAGTGTGGCTCTGGAGACGTGGTGTTCCATACCCTCGACATCGCGATAAATGGTGTCTGCATCAATATTGAAAAGCTGCAAAAAACGGGTCAGTGTTTCGTGGCGGTCGATGATGGCGCGGGCAATAAGCAGGCCCTCTTCGGTGAGGGTGGTGCCGCGATATTTTTCATGTGCTACAAGGCCCTCTGCATCGAGACGCTTTAGCATGTTGGTGACGCTAGCCTGTGAGATCTCTAGTTTCTTGGAAATATCGATCGGGCGTGCATATCCCTTTTCCTCAATCAGATGGAAGATCTGCTCGAGATAATCGTCGCGTGCGGTTGAACCGCTGGTGCGGTGAGATAGGGGCATGTGAGAAGCATTAAAAATTAGTAAATAAGAATCAAGAATTAACAGCGGCTAGGGTAAATTCTCTGATGATTTGACGATGATATGTGGTCGGTAGAGATCTTGATTAGATGCCTGAAACTCAGCTTTGAGTCTTACCTGAAACTTCGAGAGGTCGCAGATTTCCCACCCAGTAAATTGCCATTTCCCCTGATTGCCATCGTGTGAAATGCCGATGAGCAGATGGACTGCGTCGTGCTGGATCTTGTTAGTACGGGTGCGCGGCTCGAAGTAAAACGTGCGTAGTGTCGATGCCCGTGATTTTTTCTCATAGAGTTTAGGGTCCAGATAGAAATGGGTTTTCTTTTCGGATGCATTTGTGTGTGTGATGAGGAGGTCAGGGTAGCCGGAGCGTTGCTCTTTTCCTTGGGTGTTCTTGGGGATTGAACAGCTCAGCATAGGGTGAGTTTGCAGCGATTTGCGTAGGTGGTCCTCAAAATAGCGGGAAGCCTCGTTGATCCTGCGCAGCCGACGAACGGGAGAGCTGTCTTTGTTCATTGCAGTTGTTGCGGCGTTCACCGACTTAGTCATAGCTGTTAAAAAATCCTGATGGGCAGGCTGGGATTTATCAAAAGGCAGGACTTTTTTGCCGCTGCTTGCATGAACCACTTCAGTGAAAGGAAATTTGCGTGTCCCCAAGTTTTGATCAAGGAGATGGTGAACGAGGTCGTAGGTGGATGATTTTAGTGCTGATGGGGGTGAGTCGTTCACCTGATCAGCTACTACTGGAAGCGTGATACAAGTGGCTAGGCAAGTGGCTAGGCAAGTGAACAATCCGATTTGGGTAAGCATACAGTATGGTTTCATGGTGGTAAGTAAGGTCAATATCATAAGTGTGTATTGATGGTTTCTACTCGCGGGGTTTGATATCCAAATAGTCTTGCATAGCGGGCAGCTACAGGGTAATTGGCGTTCTTGCTTTTTGGCATATCTGAGATCATGAAACTAGCTAGCCTACTCACACCCGATCAAGTGATTCTTGATTTGCCGGGTGATGTGTGCACGGAGGCAACGGCTGCGATCATTGACCATTTGATTGCCAAGGGGCGACTCAAAGAGGCGTTGCGTGAAGAGGTGCTTGAGCTGCTCAAGGAGCGGGAACGCCAGATTAGCACGGGGATCGGTTCTGGAGTGGCGATTCCACACGCTTTTTCAGACACCATAGACCAGGTTGTAGTAGCTTTCGCCCGTTCGAAAGGGGGAGTGGATTTTGAGTCGCTCGACAACGCGCCGGTAAATTTCATCATTCTTTTTATTGTACCTAAAAAAGAATACAAGATGCACCTGCAAACGCTCGCTGCAATTGCCCGTATGTTTAACAATTGCGCAGTTCGACATAGACTGATGGAGGCGGAGGATGCCGATGAGGTGTTGGATATTTTTGCATCTCGCCCATCTCGCACTAGCTCGGAGCTATAGCAGCCTCATATCATCTCTAATATTTACCTATGATCAAAGATCTTGAACACGCCTTGTCGTCCGCTATCAAATCCATCGGAGTAGATTTACCTGAGGGATTCACTATCCAAGTGAACGCTGCTGCTGATTTACGCTTTGGCGATTACCAGAGCAATGCCGCAATGATTTTGGCTAAACGACTCAAGAGCAACCCTCGCGAGCTTGCAATGAAAGTGGTGGATGCCCTTGATCTTGGTGATTTGGCGTCCGCGGATATTGCTGGCCCTGGCTTTATTAATTTTAAGATAAGCTGTGGTGCATGGAGTGAGCGGGTGAGTGGGCTTCTCTGTGATGACCGTCTGGGTGTTCCCGTTGCAAGCCCGAGCCAGACGGTTGTGGTGGATTTTTCCGCACCGAATGTTGCCAAGCCGATGCATGTGGGCCACATCCGTTCCACGATCATAGGTGATAGCTTGGCGAGGATAGCTAATTTTATGGGTCATGAGGTCATCACGGATAACCATATTGGTGACTGGGGAACCCAGTTCGGGATGATCATCCACGCATGGAAAAATGTCCTCGACCCCGGAGCCCTTCAAAATGATCCAGTAGCAGAGCTTCTGCGGGTGTATCGTGAGATTAATGCACAATGTGGTGATGATGAAACTGTGCGTGAAATTTGTAAACAAGAGCTTGTGAAGCTGCAAGGAGGTGACGAGGAAAACCTCGAAATTTGGGGGAAATGTGTGGAGCTATCGAAGCAGGGGCTACAGGGTATTTACGACCGCCTTGATGTGAAATTTGATTATTGGTATGGGGAGAGTAGTTACAATGACCGCTTAGCACCGCTGGTTGAAGGGATGTT
>DPWT01000074.1 GCA_003527555.1 Verrucomicrobiales bacterium
AACTGGTAAAATTGGCCCAAAGATTTCTTCTTTCATGCAATCATCGTCCCACTGCGCATCGGGAACTAGACGCGGAGCAAGTCGTAATTCTTCAATATCATCTTCACCAAAAATAAGACAATCCTGAGGAAGCATCTTCTCCAATCTACAAAAATGCCTCTCGTTAATAATGCGTGCCATTTCTGCATTCCAGGGAACAACCTTAAGTAATTCCTGCATGGCTGAAATCAATTCGTCTTTCACCTCAGCTGATACTGCTACAAAATCGGGTGCAAAACACGTTTGCCCACCATTGAAAAACTTCCCTGCGAGGATTCGCTTTGCAGCCACTCTAACATCTACACTAGAATCAACAATACACGGACACTTCCCGCCAAGCTCTAAAATATGAGGTGTGAGTTGTTTCGCCGACTTTTGTGCCACGATTTTACCCACCTGCGTACTGCCAGTAAAAAATACAAAATCAAAATCGCATTCTAACATGTCGCTCACCGCATCAGCATCACCTGTGACTACCGCTACATGTTCGGGATCAAATACCGCTGCGATAATCTCGATCAGTAACCGCTCACTCGCAGTCGCCATTTCAGATGGCTTCAGAATGACTGTATTTCCAGCAGCTACCGCTGCTATCAACGGGCTAAGTGAGAGCTGAATAGGGTAATTCCATGGCGCTATGATAAAAACCACACCATACGGGTCTCTGCGCACGTAAGAACTGCATGGTTGAAAATACGGAGGCGAACCAACACGGTATGACTTTAACCATTTTTTAAGATTTTTACGAATCAAACGAAGCTCTTGTAAAAGAAAGTAATACTCAGCTAAATACGCCTCGACAGCCGGTTTCCCAAGATCCTCTGCCAAAGCTTCCATCACGTGATCGCGGCGCTCAACCAATACTTTTTCAAGGCGGTTGAGGGCGTGCTTGCGCGCATGCCAGCTACGCGTGTGACCAGCAGTAAAAAATTCTTTCTGTTTTTTCAGAAGTGAGAGCACGTTGTTTATTGAATTACCGTTATCCATTATTGTCGAAACCTAAACTAATCACGTCACTACCGTTGACAAGGGGTTATTCAGTGGAAAGACTATAAGTATGTCATCTAAAAAAGTTTCCGTAATTGGCGCAGGCCTTGGCGGTTTATCTGCAGCTATCTCTTTAAGAGCTGAAGGCTACGACGTACAGATCTTCGAAAAAAATGACCAGATCGGCGGTAAACTCAATCTCATGGAGAAAGATGGATTCACCTTCGATCTTGGGCCGTCGATATTTACCCTGCCACAATTCTTTGAAGCTCTTTTTAAACGTGCTGGTAAGAAAATGGAAGATTACGTGCAGCTCGATGCCGTGACGCCTCATTGGAGAAATTTCTTTGAAAACAAGCCAACAATCGATCTTTACCAAGAAGATGATCTTATGCGTAAAGAGCTGGAAAAGCTACCTGGTGACAGCGACAGCCACTGGCGCGAACTACAGGCATTTCTCGACTACGGCCGTGCCCAATATGAAATTGTAAATGGCGGATATTTCGCCCAAGGCCTCGATAATCTTTGGGAGTTTATCAAACATTATAAATTCCAATTACTGAGCGGAAAAATCGATTATAAAAACACAATGTCAGAGTCGATTCACAACCGACTATCTGATCCGCAGATGCAAATGATTTTCGAGTATTTTATCAAATACGTTGGATCCTCTGCCCTAGACTCTCCAGGCTACATGAACCTCATGCCCATTATTCAATATGACCACGGTCTATGGTACGTGCGTGGTGGAATGTATAACCTTGCCAAGGGCCTTGGAAAACTGATTGAGGAGATGGGGATCGAGGTTCACTTGAATGCTGATGTTCAAGAAATCCAAAAGTCCGGCAAACAAGTCACAGCCATACGTCTCAGTGACGGCACAGTGCACCCATCCGATATCATCGTCAGTAACATGGAGGTGATTCCCGCCTACAAGAAACTCCTGAACGAGCCTGAAGTATTTACCAAGAAACTGGCCAAATTTGCACCTGCATGCTCGGGTATTGTATTGCATATAGGAACTAATAAACCGTTCCCCCAGTTGGCTCATCATAACTTTTTCTACACGGAAAATCAGCACAAGCATTTCGAGACTGTGTTCCATAAAAAACAGCTACCAGAGGATCCCACGCTTTATGTTGTGGCACCTACAAGAACTGATCCTAGCAAAGCGCCAAATGGTTGTGACAACATCAAGATCCTCCCGCATATACCTCCGCTAGAGGAGGGATCAAACATAACCCATGACGACTACATCGCGCTCAAGGAGCGCTGCATCGACAAAATGGAGCGCTGTGGACTCACTGGCTTGCGCGACTCAATAATCACTGAGGACTTACTCACTCCTATCGATATCGAACGTATGTATCGCTCAAACCAAGGCTCAATCTACGGCGTCGTCACCGATTGGAAAAAAAACTACGGCTTCAAGGCGCCCAAGGTTAGCACCAAGTATCAAAACCTTTACTTCACAGGCGGTAGCACCAACCCCGGTGGCGGCATGCCCATGGTGATCCTCTCCGGCCAGAACTGTGCAGACCGAGTTATCAAACAACACCCACTGTCATAAGTTTATTTTAAATGACTGGTGCTCTACTTATCTTTCCATGCTTGGCACTGCTTTGCGCACCCGCACTGTGGATTGTACTTGGCAGACCTAGAATACTAACATTAGACAGCGCTCAGCCTTCACCACCATCATCTATCTCAGTAATAATTCCGGCACGCAATGAAGAGATAAACATCGGTAATTTGCTCAGTTCCATTAACGCGCAATGTACCGCCCCACTCGAGGTTATCGTAGTCAATGACGGCTCCACCGACCGCACTTCAATGATCGCGCAAGATCACGGCGCTCTCGTAATCGATGCTAAACCTTTACCCCAGGATTGGAAAGGGAAGCCGTGGGCCTGCCAGCAGGGAGTAGATGCCGCAAAGGGAAGCTCGTATTTATTCCTTGATGCCGACACTTCACTCTCTGAAAATGCAATATCTATACTTGGGGCTCTGACGAAAAAATCCAAAAAAGTATATTCTATATGCCCTTATCATAAAATAAAAAAACCTTACGAGCAGCTATCATCATTTTTTAATGTATTGATGTTAGCAGGTTCTAATGCATTTAAACTGAAAGATGCCAACAACCCGGCGCTTTTCGGCCAATGCATGCTGATCTCGCGTGAACATTACCTGCAGTCAGGGGGGCACGCCGCAGTCAAAGACAAGGTGTTGGAGAACTTCCACCTATCAGCAATATTAAAAGAGATAGGTATCGAACGTGAATGCTACATGGGCAAGGGTATTGTAAATATGCGCATGTTTCCCAATGGTTTTGGTGAACTCTGGTCAAGTTGGCAGAAGGGATTCTCCAACGGCGCAGCAAATGCGGATCCACAAGCACTACTTTGGTCATCTGTCTGGATTAGCGGCCTTATGTTCTGTGTCGTCTCACTGTTATTACTCCTCACTCCATATACATCTCCAATGTATCACTGGTTTACAGGAGCAACCTATCTTATTATCATGAGCCAATGTATGTGGGCTTTTCGCTGGGCAGGATCATTCTCAATAATCAACGCGCTATTTTTCCCTATTACCCTCATCTTTTATCAGATTCTATTTTTCACTTCGATCGTGAATGGTCGGCTTGGTAAAAAATCACGATGGAAAGGACGTGAAGTAAGCTAATATGTGGATTGAACTTTCTAACACATGGATCATCATTGCCAATATAGTTGGAATCCCAATGGTTCATATTATATTATCATGGGGCTGCACTCAATTACAGGCCACACGCTTTGAAAAACCCCTGCCTATAAATCCGAAAAAACCTCATCCAATTTACGAAAAAATTTTTTTGATTCGTAGCTGGAAACACCTCCTCCCTGACGCCGCACCATGGATGAACGGCTTTCCCAAGGGCAGCTTGGAATCCACAGATCCAGACTACCTTCGCGAATTTATATTAGAAACTCGCCGGGGCGAGTTAGCCCATTGGCTTCAATGGATCCTAATCAGCGCCTTCATCATTTGGAACCCCTACCCCGCAAATCTCGTTATCCTTTTCTATGCGGCCCTTGCTAACTTACCCTGTATTCTCAACCTCAGATACACTCGCCTGAGACTGATACGGCTCTTGATGGCTTGTCACCCTAGTTGAACACATACATCACTTCAAAATAACTCCGCTAGTTTCAAAAGTGATCCTTTACCGAGTCTGAATTCATGTTCATAGGCAGCATGAGAATTCACCACTTGATTGAATATGAATTCTTTTCATAATCAACACATGGTTCAACACGGTGCAGAATACGATATCGCTATCCTAGGGGGTGGCAGTGCAGGTTACGCCGCCGCCCGAACTGCTCATGAGCTCGGCATGCGCACTGTTGTCATTGATGGTGCAGATGAATTGAGCGGGCTTTGCATCTTGCGCGGGTGCATGCCAAGCAAAACATTGATTGAAACCGCTAATCGCGCGCTTGCTATCCGAGAAGCGAGTCAATTTGGCATTCATGTGCAGAAATACTCTGTTTCCCCCGACCGCATTATCGAGCGCAAACGCGAGCTCATTGACGAGTTCCGTGACTACCGGACTGAACAACTACACGACGGTCGGTTTGACCTGATCCGTGGATTTGGGAAGTTCATCAACGCCCAAACTATCGAAGTAACTCTACGCAATACTGGAGAATCCATCACCCTGTCCGCGAAATCAACCATCATTGCCACCGGCTCGAATATTTCCGTAGCCAACATCAATGGACTTGAAGAAGCCAAGTACCTCACCAGTGATGATGTGCTCGACAGCAAGGACGTACCCGCTTCCATTATCGTGTTAGGTGGCGGCGCGATCGCATTGGAAATGGCGCATTACTACGATGGCATTGGCAAAAAAGTCACCGTTATCCAGCGTAGCGAGCATCTCCTCACCGGTATGGATCCCGATCTCGCCGACACCTTGCAAGGGGCGTTCAAGGCACGCGATCTTGATGTGTTTTGCGGCACGCAGTTGACAAAAGTTGCCATCACACCCGATGGCCTCAAGCGTGTGTACTTCAGACAAAACGGCGAGCAACGAAGCGTCGAGGCGGCAGAGATTTTATGTGCGTTAGGCCGAAAACCGAATTCAGGCAAACTCGCCGCCGAGAATGCCGGCATTAAGCTAAACCGTGGCAAAATTGCCGTGAACTCCATGATGCAAAGCTCGCAGCCAAACATTTTTGGCGCTGGCGATGTCGCCAGCCCCCACGAGATTGTTCACATCGCTATCGAACAGGGTGAGATCGCCGCGCGTAATGCCCACCGGGTGATCAACGGGAAATCTGACCTCGAGCAAATCAGCTACCGCCTCAAACTTTACGGTATCTTCACAGAGCCCCAAGTCGCTAGCGTAGGCATCACTGAGCTAGAAGCCACAGCCAAAGGCCTGAAAATACTCGTTGAAACCTACCCCTTCGACGATCATGGCAAGTCTATGGTACACGGCACTGAACATGGGTTTGTTAAGCTCATCGCCGATGCAGAGTCCAAGGAAATCCTAGGCGGCTCCGTTATCGGTCCGGAGGCCACCGAACTAATTCACGAAATCGTCGTGGCTATGTCATTCCATGCCACCGCCAACCAGCTCGCTAAAGTCCCCCACTATCACCCCACGCTCAGCGAAATCTGGACTTACCCCGCAGAGGACATTGCAGAGGCATAGGTAATATTTATTGTTCTAATAATTAATTATCAAGCCGGCTATAAACATTTGGAAGATGTATGAACACGCAGCTCAGTATGATCTTCGTCAGAGGCTAAACATATTTAATTCGTAATAATCAGGTAAGATAAAAGTAGCTACTGGTAAATTTGCTATTACTGTGTGGCACAACTTTATGGCTATTGTGAATACCAATTCCCTCACCAAGCTGGAACCGCGTCGAACGGAGCACCAGGACAACAGCGATCCTTCCGATAAAACGAATCAAAACGATTCCGTACAAAAAGAAAAGAAAGCGGCGCAACGCAAAGAAATTAACCGCTGGAAGCCCCTTGTGGCAGAATTCCAAAAACCCAGTCGTTGGCGCGCAACATGGCAGATCCTGAACTCAGTCGGAGGATATGCGTTGCTATGGTATTGCATGTATCTGAGTCTTTCTGTCTCATGGTGGCTCACGGTTCCAATCGCTATCCTCGCAGGGGGTGTTCTCATCAGAGTCTTTATTATTTTTCACGACTGTGGTCATGGCTCATTTTTTAAATCAAAAAAAGCGAACGCAGCATGGGGATTCATTACCGGTCTGCTGACTTTCACTCCATTTTATCACTGGAGGTGGGAACACAACACACACCACGCTACTACAGGAAACCTAGAACGCCGAGGAGTAGGAGATGTGCCAACTCTGACAGTGGACGAGTATCTCGCATCAAGTAGCTGGGGGAAATTCAAATACCGTGTGTCGCGTAATCCATTTGTATTATTTGCGATTGCGCCACTGGCTATTTTTGTAGGTGTGCAACGTCTTCCCTTCAGAAGGGCAAAGCGACGCGAGAAAGTTTCCGTATGGGTAATGAACATCGCCATTGTCGCTCTTGCTTGGGGCTTAATCACTATTTTTGGATTTATCCCATGGTTGGTATGCCAAGTCATCGCCATGGCCATAGCAGGCGGCGGTGGATTCTGGTTGTTCTATGTGCAACATCAGTATGAGAACGCATATTGGGAACAAAGTGAGAACTGGGACTACACAGACGCCGCGCTGAAGGGTAGCTCATTTTATAAATTACCCAAAATACTGCAGTGGTTCTCGGGTAACATCGGCTTCCACCATATTCATCACCTCAGTGCTAAAATACCCAACTACCACCTCGAGCGATGCCACAATTCTAACCCTATGTTTGCAGAGGTCGATCCACTGACTCTGCGGCGAAGTTTCAGATCGCTCGCCTTTCGACTATGGGACGAGAAAGCCAAAAAACTAATCAGTTTTGGCCAGTTGAAGAGGCAAATGGAATAAGACGACGGCAACTATTAAAGTGCTTATGATGTGATGAAATCTCGCTTATCACAACACCCAAGGCCCATCATGGTGTAGTCCGATCTTTAAACTCCACCGCCTTACTCGCCCACCACCGCAAAACTGATCCTACGTGTATGGGGGGCATGACGGTGTTCAAAGAGAAACACCCCCTGCCAAGTTCCTAACGTAGCTCGACCGTGAATGATGGGAATTACCTCACTGCTTCGTGTGAGAGCCATACGGATGTGAGACGGCATGTCATCTGGACCTTCGTAAGTGTGAACAAAATAGGGAGTGTCCTCCGGCACCAAATGATCAAAAAACGCATGCAAGTCCGTACGCGCGCTCGGGTCAGCATTTTCCATGATCACTGTGCTCGCACTAGTATGCTGGACAAAAATAGTAACCGTGCCGTTAGATACACCTGACTCGGCGACTACGCGGTTGACCTCATCAGTAATCTCATAAGTCCCCTTGCCATTGGTTTGCAAGGTTATCTCTGTGGTGCTAGCCGCCATTTTTTTGCATCAACTAATCAATAACAATATCCTCTGCCATCCAGTCGGCGATCGGAAATTTCATGTCGAGACCCTTCATCGTATCCACAATGATGCGCGCAACCACTAGGTTGCGGTACCATTTTCTATCAGCAGGAATGACATACCATGGTGCGTGTTCAGTGGAAGTTTTTCGAATCACATCTTCATAAACTTCCTGAAAATCATCCCAGCGTGCCCGATCTTTCAGGTCGTCTGGGTTAAATTTCCAGTGTTTAACAACATTATCGAGACGCGCTTGCAAGCGCTTCCTCTGCTCATCTTTAGAGATATGTAAGAAAAGCTTGATAATGGTAGTGCCTTCCTCAGCAAGCATACGCTCAAAATCTATAATGTGCTGGTATCGCGGTTTCCAAATTTTTTCGGGATAGATCTTTTTCACTCTAACAGCGATGATGTCTTCGTAGTGGCTGCGGTTGAACACAACAATCTGACCATTGCGAGGTACCTGCGAGTGAACACGCCATAAAAAATCATGTGCCAAATCATCTTCACTCGGTTTTTTAAAAGGCTCGACGTGTATACCCTGAGGATCAACTTTAGAAAAAACACTTTTCACAGTACCATCTTTACCACCGGTATCCATGGCCTGTATGACAACAAGCAAACGGTTCTTATTCTCAGCATAGAGATGATTCTGCTGGATCTTAAGCTCTTCTCTAAGCTCATCCAGATATGGATCATGATCCACTTTTTCTCCGTCAAACAGCGACTTGTCATTGGTTTCGCGATCAGCAAGCGTGAACTTCCCCTCGGGCTTAACGAGGTATTTTCTAAGGGCTCCTTCGACAGACATGTAGCTATTCTTTCAGACTGAGTAAGGGGCTGGCAAGTTGTAAAACATAATAAGCAACCCTATGTCATTGTTAGATGGCTATTCCTGTATTTTGCGCTTCCTCACGAAACCCCTCAAGTAACTGCTTATAGACTGGACCTGGGACGGCATCAGCAATCTCCCGATCGTCAATATTGACTACCGGGATAACCTCCGCGGCGGTACCCGTTAAAAAGACCTCGTCTGCAGTGTATACATCGTATCGGGTGATTGTGTCTTCAATGATATCAATATTCATACGCTCACAGAGATCAAAGATCACAGCCCGAGTGATACCATCTAATGCACCATCTGAAATTTTGGGTGTAATAACAACTCCGTTTTTAACAATGAAAACAGTATCGCCGGTACACTCAGCTACAGTTCCCTCGTCGTTGAGCATGAGCCCTTCCATAACACCTGCTTTGATGCACTCAACTTTTGCCATGACGTTGTTCAGGTAGTTTAATGATTTAACCTGTGGGCTGAGCGTAGCATGACTTGGAACCCGCTTCGAGTAACAAGGGTATGGAAGCACTGTGTAAATTGGGAAGACTTTGCCCCAGTAAGGTCTCTTGAGAAAAAGAGGGTTGGTTTTGGGCTTGATTGGGTTGAAACTTAAAAAGTAAGATCAAAAGAAAATATAGTTTAGGATTCATAGGAAAGTAGTTTAAGATAACGTTGATGTGTTCCAATGGGCTCAATTTCAAAAGCCGTACCAATGGGTACAAGGCCATTGGATTCATAAAG
>DPWT01000075.1 GCA_003527555.1 Verrucomicrobiales bacterium
CGCAGCAGCACGTAAGGCAGCGCCTTGCTTTTGGCAAACTCGAACGAGTATGCCTTGTAGGCGGCGTAGGCACCTTTGTAATCTCTTTTGCCGTAGAGCTTGTCGGCATCCTCTAGGTTGACACCCTCAAAAGTGTCCAGCTTAGCAAATTCCTTGCTAGGATAGAGGATTTCCCTACCCGCTACATCTTGAGCATGGCAAGGACACGAAATGGCTAGAAATGCACCGAAGATCGCAGTGCTAAGGATGGTTTTTGATGTAAGGAGATGTCTGACTTTCACAGTAAATAATAGATGAATGTATCGGCATTTGTAGGAAGCCTAGTTGACAGCGGTTAGGTTACGTAAACAATTTATGCATCTTTCATGTATGCTTTTAAACAAGAAATAATTGAAACACCGCCTTGTCCATTGACGCCCATGTCCACGATCACTTTGCGCAGTTCCTTGACTACTCCGTAACTTGTGATGCCGATTTTTTCCACGGCTTTCAAGTCATCAGTCGCATTGCTCATAGTGTTGATTGATTACCCTCCATGAATGAGGGGTTGAAGTTTGTTTTGTCAGAAATGTTTATGGTTTCGCGAGAATCATTACCAGCATGGATCGCATGGCATGATTCGGCTGTATTTCTACTAGCTAACCCTTAAACCGAGACGATTACATATTCTAAACAGCCTGATGTATTTTTTAGATAAAAAACATGGGCATAATTCTGACGGTTCGATAATCGAATCACCATGGTTCAGGTGCTAGACACCTTAGTGAATTACTTATGAGTTTTGGGTAATGTGGGTAATTTCATCTGCTGGAACCAGAAGGTCTTGTAACATTTAATTGTTTTAGACCGGTGTCCCCAGCGCAGGAAGCCATTACAGCCGAGCAGGATATTACCGTCTTCAAAGTGCTTGCGATAGTCATCTGCGATAATGACCCCCCATGGGCGATTTGAGTGGCGTCCACTACCGCCGGGGATGGTGGCCTGCCCTCTTCTGCGGTTGCTCATTTTTTCACCATCGATCCAGACATCGGTGCCGCCGCCTGCGTTGTAGTGAGATCGGCCGCCAACTAATAATCTGTAAGCATAGCCGTCCTTAAGTGGTGGCAGCTTGATCTGGGCGCGCATCAACAGGCATTCTTTTTCCCAGAGGGTGTTCGCAGGGTTACCACAGCCACAAAAATGGTGCTCCCCCTTGCAGTCGCCGATTGGGATGCATTTACCGCCATAATTAGCGAATGGAGCATTCCCGGTTTTCCAGCCTGCAGCCTTCGGATTAAAGCTGGAAGTAAACCAATGTTCAGCTCCCTCTGGCAAAGTCACCTCACGGAAGCGGTGATTTCCTTCCCATAGCTTTTTCTCAGGTGGATCGAAGCTGTGATAATGCCATTTGATCTTGTCGCGAGCCGGACCGTAGAGATTCCAGGCGTAGTCGTTATTTCCGGCTTTCTTGTGGAGATCGACCAAACCGTCGACAGCGCGTCCCGGCTGTCGGGTGGAGATTTCTCTCTCGAGCGCCTTACGGTTTTTCTCAATGTATTCTGGAATCAATCGGTCCTTGATGATCGGCTTCAGCGCTTTTTTAAGCTCCGGACCAAACTTCTCGCTATCAGCGCTTAAGAAAAGCTTCTGGTGCGGCAAGGCCTGCTCAGGACTACGCTTCATAGCGACTTGATAAACCTCATCGTAACCACCGGGAACGGCAGCAAGATCTCTGGCGACGCCATCTAGCAGAAGTGCGATGTTAAGCGTCAGGTTCTGTCCACCGGGTTCGATGAGCTCCTTGGGGTAAGAGACATAAGCTTCACCCAGGGTCTTCATGGCAAAAGCTTGGATTTCAGGGTCAGCGTCCTGAAGCCGGCGGACGATACCGCTGAGTGGTGAGAAGTCCCCCATGCGCTGGCTAGTGTTAATTAGTTTGCCCACTTTAGTAAGGAATGTCTTGGCGAACTTTTTATCGGTTACCATCGGAGTGAGGGCAAACACAGCGGACTGACGTAACCACCAGTCGTCGTGATCTAACCAAGCCGTGATTTTCTCAACATACGGAGCAATTGTTTCTGGCTGGGCGCGGCCCATAGCCTTCATGGCTCCCATCAGAACCCACCACGATTCATCTGGGTTCTTGATCATGCCACCAATGAGCTGGAACATCTCGTCGGTGAGTTGGCTATCTGGTAGCGCCTTACCTTTACCCATACCATTGATACAGGTGATGCCGGCGAGGCGAGCGCGGGCGTCATTAGATTTCAGCAATTGCGTAACCAGATGGACACGACCATGCTTGTTGATAGAACGGGCCGAGGCTGTGCGCAGCCCCTGATCGAAATGGTAGGCATACATCAGCAGAACTTCATCGGTGACCTTGGGGTCATCGATGCGACCAAGGATGGGTTTGGATGCATCCGTGCGCAGCCGTTCCTTGGAAATGTCCTGACGTTTTCCGGGCAGGTATTCGCCCGGGGTCAGTGTGAGAAAAATCTCATCCGCCTTGTTTCCCCATGGGATATCCGGGATTTTGTAAGTTTTGGAAAATTTCGATGGAGGCGCGCCATACATGCGCAGTTGCTTGCGCGGCAAGGTGTAGATAAGTGGAATGAAGTTACCCCAACCGCGGCCTTCCAAGCCTGTGTCGGTGTAGCTGACATTCCAGTCGCTAACCCAGCCAAAGACACCTTGGTGGGTCCGGGCGAGCTCATACATCCAGCGGCGCTCGTTCATGAACGACTGGTATTCGGCGGGACGTTGGTCACGCAACAGCCCCATTGCAGGGCCGCGCCAGAACTCACCGACCCCACCACCGGTGTGGCCGTGGAAAAGCCAAGAGGTGGAGTAAAAGGACTTCGTTGCACTTATGTCGCGCGCCTTGGCATAAACCGATTTGTTACCATCGGGGTGCAGGTTGGCTGCGGCAGCCATGGTGAACGCGAGTCCCTCGGTCTTACCGTTGCCAGCGAATCCACCTTCTGGGAGGTGGTCACCGTAAGGTACGTTGCCGTGACCAGCAAATCGATAGACGTGGCGAAGGCAGGTTTGCAGCGTGTGTTCATCAACATCAACACCGCACTCTTTGGCCATCAGCAGGAAAGTCACAGCGTGCAGACCAGCGGCATTTAATTGCCCTCCACCCATGTATCCGTAGTTGGCACCACCACGGCCCATCCAGGAGCCGTTGTAAATGGTTCGCTTGAGCGAATCAGCCATGTTTTTGAGAATTGGCAGGATCGACTCATCACCGGTGCGCAGGTAATACTCACAAAATCCAGGTCCAGAATAACCCGCGAACCAAGGATAGACCTCGCCCTGTTTCTTACTCTTGTCCCGTTTCGCTTCCTTCTCGTTATAATCTGCAACAAACTTTTTCACCCAACGTTTAGCCACCTCGAGGTCCTTTTTCTCACCCGTGGACAGCATGAACTGGAGCGCACCATCAAGGCCAATACCAATCGATTTCTTGTTGGCAGCCAGAGCATCGGCACAGGCGCGAACGATCGCGTCGGTCTTCTTACAATCCAACGGCCAGGTCTTACTGAAAGCGCCGAGTGCTGGTAGTTTTACGACCACTTCCTTGGCTGCGGATTTAGCATCATCCTTGACCATGAGTTTCATGATACCGCCCTTGGCTTCGGCCTCGGTGATCCAATTACCTAGGAGCACGCGGGGGTCAATGCCTTTCATTGTATGGCCGTTTACGCTTTTGATAATCTGGCCCTTTTTGAGTTTACCGGTGGCAGCAGCGGGTGACCCTTCCTCAACGTTAACGATGTGCATCGTGAAGTTCGGCTTGCGTAGTTCCAAACCAACGCCTACCGGACCGAAGCGTTTAATCTTGTAGCGGGCAGCGGTTGGATCAGGCCAGGAGTGGAATTGCGGAACTTCGGTGTAATAACCGTCCACTGATTTGTAGTCTTGTGCTGTCGTGTTGGTAGTCACTACGAGCATTGCCGCTGCTACAGAGAGCAAAGACCGATGAACTGTAGTTTGATAGGTGGCTTTTGTCATGTTGAGTATTAGTGATGAAATCAAATATTGGTAATGGTATGCACGTAATGATTTACGGCAGAAGTTTGACTTTAATATTTTTTGTTAGAACAATGCTATTCGGGTCATGGGCCTGTATACCGAAAGTTCCTTGTGACAACTTACGTTTACCTTCGATGCCTGATTTTTCCTGGTAGATGACAACGGTTTTACCATCCACTTTGGTTTCCACAGTATTTCCCGTGACGATAATTTCGTAACGAAACCATTCGTTGTCTTTGGCTGGAGCTTGAAGATGTTTTTTGACGACATAGATACTGCCTGTTTTGACAGGATCACCTTGGGTTTGGTTGACTTGGGCCTCGTGACCCACTGGCCATCCTTTATCCTGATATTTGGTGTGGAAGAAAATCCCACCGTTGGACCCAGGTTTGGTCATCACGTCTGCGATAAAGTGGAAATTTTTCGCGTCTTTCACTTTTTCATTGGTGCAGTAGAGCATCGATGGCTTCCCTTGGCATCGGATAGCACCGTCTTTAATGGTGATACTCGTGGGGTTCCACTTGTCGATTTTCCATCCGGAGAAATCTTTACCGTTAAATAAATTAATCCATCCCGCTTTTTTATCGGTGTCGGATAATTCGTTATCCTTGGCATGTGCTATGGTGAGGCTCGATGATAGAGCTAGAGTGGCGATATAAAGTAAGTGTTTCATGATTTAATTGCAGATGTATTACTGGTAGATTTATCAAAAATTGTCAATTACAGCCTCCAAATAGATCATAATGAGGACCAGCGAATTAGCCAAATGTATGTTGGTAATTTGTGCAGAGGAGAGAAATTTACTCATTGGTTTCCTCTGTTTGATAGACCTTCATTCCTCTCGCCGTGTAGTTGTTGAGTGCATTGGGATGATCCAGCGAGCACGTATGTAACCAAACACGTGTAGCTCCATCCCATGACCATGCAAGTTTGAGTGCCTCGGATAGCAGATAACCTCCAAGACCGCTATTTAGAAATTGATCAGCGAGCCCAAGCAGAGCGACCTCGACGTTTCCGTTTTTCTGTTTTTGCAGTTCGAAGTATCCAGCCGGCGTGCCTTTTAAATAGGCACACCAAGTTCTAAGGTTGTCATTTTCGGCGTATTCTTTCCATTGTTCATCCGTCCAAATCAGACGATCGGTCCATTGCCACGCCTCCCCCACTAGTTGATACAGAAATCTGTTGAACTGGTATTGTTTGACCTCGGATTCAAGAATATCCAGACCCTTGGAGTCCGTCTTTGCATTAAGAGAAGATATAGATGTCTGTTCGAGATAATAGGTAGTTGTCATTCCTTGAGCAATTTGATCATCGCTTCACCCATGGCAAGGCCGATGTCCATGTAGGTTTGGGCGTTGCCATTGTAGTGGCTGTTAGAAGCGCCGCCTTGGCTGAGCGGATGAGTGTAGACCGTGCTGACATTAGCCTTAAACTCCGGGTATTTCCCAACCATGCCATCGACGCTAAGCTGGGCTTTGAGAATCATTTGTTCATTCTTTTCCTGATCGTTCTCTGGAGTGGCACCTTTTGCAGTCTGACCGAGAGTAGCGACAACGAACTTGGCTTTAGGCGCCTTAAATTCCGAGCGCAAAGTCTTAATTAAGTGAACGAGGTTGTGCTCATAACGCTGAGCAAGCCCCTCAGTGTATCGATCCTTGTCACCCTGCCACCATGCAAAACCAACAATCTCATATCCACGACCTTTCCAATGCGGAAAGTTGCTATCGAAGTTATTGAGCACCTCGTGTGCGGCGCCAAAACATTCGTCGTATTGTTTTCCCGCATACCAGTTGATTTTCTTTGGCTTGGTTCCCTTATCCCAGAACATGGGCGAGTCCTTGTAGCCGGCAAAAATTTTCCCCTCGTATTCGTATTGCTTGCTTTCCGGGGGGAGAAAATCCCAACCGAGTGCACGGTTTCCCTGGGATGACTTAAGAACAAGAACGGGCTCATCTATATTGTTGCCAACGGCATGGCCGAAACCAACCTCGGGACCGATTCTTCCACCTGCAGCGAGCGCATTCATCCAGTCACTACCAGTTGATGTTACAACACCTTTGTAGTAGACATCATCGCGGGAGACCCACTGACCTTGCTTATTCATCAGATAAGGATACATACCTTTGTATTTAACTAAGGTTGATAGCGCACCGGGCACATCTAACTGCGCATACCACCCCAGTCCATTTGCCCGGTCATTGAGGTAAGTTATTTTAAAGGACACCTTCTTTCCTGCAGTCAGCTTGATATCCTTATGGATCGCTTCCT
>DPWT01000207.1 GCA_003527555.1 Verrucomicrobiales bacterium
AATGATATACGCATTGCGCGTGCAGCGCACACCAAGCCGAATCATCCAGTAGCATAATAGCAGCCCCAATAGGCATAGCCATAACCAGCCATCAAGAATCGGCCCACCCATCCCCCAGTCTTGAGTTGATAAAATAAATACCGCAAGCGTCATTATTAAAAATACGACAGATAAGCCGAAAAATAGCGGCGCTTGTGCCGCACGAGTAAAACGCAGCTCTTTTTCAGGCTCAGCAAGCGATTTAGGACCACACGGAATCACCGCACCCTTTATTATCTCAACCATCGTTTTTTTCTCTTCCGTCATCTGGATGCATGTATGTGTCCCGATATCTGGATTTGTTCAATCACCGATCCTGTGTTAATTGAGTAATCTCAGGTCACAACCCATCATTCTTTTGCCTTTTTCTCTTCACAGCGACTACTCACTTTCTGGCGATCAGGGGGCTGCAGTTGCAAAACTCGTCAAGTCCATTACTGCCGGCAATGGTCACCAAACACTATTGGGGGTCACCGGATCGGGAAAAACATTCACAATGGCAAATATCATTGAACGGATCGGCAAACCGACACTGGTAATGTCCCATAATAAGACACTTGCCGCACAGCTCTACTCCGAGTTGAAAAAATTTTTCCCAAACAACGCCGTCGAATATTTTGTCTCCTACTTCGACTATTACCAACCAGAGGCCTACATTCCGCGCTCCGATACTTACATCGAAAAAGATAGCTCGATTAATGACGAAATAGAACGATTGCGCCTAAGCACAATGGGGTCGCTCATCACAAGAGAGGACGTGATCGTGGTTGCTTCGGTGTCCTGCATCTATGGCTTGGGGTCACCCGAGGACTACCAAAATATGATGTTGCCAGTAAAAACTGGAGATGAACTTGATCGCGAGGAATTTCTCGAAGGCCTGGTCAGCCTGATGTTTGAGCGTAACGATATTGCGTTCTCGCGTGGTCAATTTCGCGTACGTGGCGATGTCGTTGAAGTGCATCCTGCCTACCTGGAAGAATCTGCAATACGGGTAGAGTTTTTTGGCGATGAGATCGAGCGTATTACCCAGATCAATGCCCTCTCAGGCACCAAAATGGATACGCTAGATGCTCATACCTTTTTTCCCGCAAAGCAGTTCGTGACAGAAAAAAGTAAGCTCAATCGCGCGATCCATGCCATCAAACAAGAAGCGAATGAACGCGTCGATTGGTTTGAAAAAAACAATAAGCTTATCGAGGCACAAAGGATCCGAATGCGAACCGACTTTGATATTGAGATGATGCAGGAAATGGGCTTTTGCCAAGGTATTGAAAACTACTCCCGCCATCTCACTGGCCGTGATCCAGGTGCCCGCCCCTACACCTTGCTGGATTTCTTCCCAGATGACTACGTGCTACTTATGGACGAGAGCCACGTCAGCGTTCCTCAGGTTGGTGGTATGTATGAAGGCGACAAAAGCCGAAAATCTACTCTAGTAGATCATGGGTTCCGATTACCTAGTGCACTTGATAACCGCCCACTCAAATTCAACGAGTTCATGCAAATGACCAACCAGCGGGTGTATGTCTCCGCCACGCCAGGACCATTTGAATTCATCAACTCACGACCGGACAACAAGAAATTTATCCCATGGAAGAGGGGCGAGTTGTCCGCAGCACAAGCGCTCAAAAAAATTCGCAAACAAATCACTACAAGCGGTGCAGATGTGCCTGTGGAGGAATTTGATGTTTCTTCTCCTGGGAGTAATCTTGTGGTCGAACAAATTATCAGGCCCACTGGATTACTAGATCCAATCCTCACCCTCAAACCACTGAATGGCCAAATTGATGAAACAATTGATATGTGCCGTGAGCGAGTTGATCGCAACGAACGCGTTCTAGTCACCACACTGACGAAAAAAACCGCTGAGGACCTCGCAGAATACCTCCAAGAAACAGGCTTAAAAGTTCGCTACATCCACGCCGATGTAGGAGCTATCGAACGTGTAGAAATTCTGCGTTTACTGAGAGCTGGAGAGATCGATGTATTAGTCGGTATCAACTTACTCAGAGAAGGCCTTGACCTGCCAGAGGTGTCGCTTGTTTGTATTCTTGATGCCGATAAAGAAGGTTTTCTTCGAAACGAAACCTCACTCATTCAGACTGCAGGAAGGGCTGCCCGCCACGTTGCCGGCGAGTGTGTTATTTTTTGCGATGAAGTAACCGACTCCATTCAGGCACTGATCAACATCACCGAATACCGTCGTGCACGGCAAATAGAGCATAACGAGCTGCATGGCATCACTCCGCAAAGCGTCATCCGCCCGGTACAGGAATCACTAAGTCAGGCTACAAAATATGCCGAGGAAGCCGACGAACTGAACCGCTCCGTATTGAATGAAGATGAGGCGACTTATAACGCCACCCATGTCATCTCGGAACTTGAAGAGGAAATGCGCGAAGCAGCAGCCAAATTAGAGTTCGAGCGCGCCGCACACCTGCGCGACCAGATAAAACAACTACAGAAAAAATAGGGCGAGCTGACAATCGTTATTCAGGTTTCGCTTTCAGGTTAAACTTCTTGTCCCCTATCCTCTGGATCTCCACAAAAAAGGCACCGAGCTCTCGTTCGACAGCAAGCTGCCCCGTGAACCAGCACTCAAGATCAGTAATCCCAGCATCAGCATCGGCTTGTACGGTGACTGAAGTCGCTCCTTTCACTAGCTGGAGCTGAACCAGATTCTGGCCGATACGAATAAATGCACGGCCACCGCGAAGCGCCGCCAACTTTTTCCAACGGTCATCGATATTCGTAGGCAATAGACTAGCTTTAATCTGATAACGCCCAGGCCGCAGAATATTCACCGACCAACTGCCGCTGTGCGCGGGGTATTGCTGGCGAAAATCACTCTGCTGTAATCCCCTGAGCAAATCTAATAATTTTTGCTGTTCAATAACCGGTTGCGAGGATGGGTGTTTATTATCAGCGTGCATGATCTTGGATGGTCGCCAATCCATTGCAGTGAGCCGAACAGGGTGCTTGTCTTTTTTCCCAACAGAAAACGGACGCGGATCATACAATGCTTTACGCGTAGATCTCCACCAATTGGTATGCGCTAAGAGCATCTCAGTATGAAGTTTTTGGTGCTGAGTGATATCGAGAGGCTTGCTGAGATTCGGTAGCATTTCATTATTAGCGGGGTAAAGCTCCAATCCATCGACCAGAGCGTGCTCTTTACCCACAACGAGTGAGCCGCGGTAACGATGTTTATCTGGCGCATTATCGTCTGGCCAATTGGCTGCGTGGAAAACTCGAAATTCTGGCTTTGCTGGCTCAACATCAGCTACCAAACTTAGTAACGCGGTATTAAGTTCCCAGTCGGTTGCACAATGATGAAACCGATCGCAATACTGAGTAAAGTTTTTCTGCAGTCCTATGTGATAAAGTTTAGTACTAGATGGATTGTGGTAGCTTCCATGGGGGAGATGCCAACTTTCATCAGATTTTTTCACCAGTGCTGAAACAATAATACAGTAGGTTTCACGCTTATGCATCTTCCATGCATTTTCGGCCATCACTTTGATTGCCTCTGACATTTTCACACTATCTTTCATGCCCCGACAGTGGGCCATCATAAATACAGGGGGAGACAGCATCCATAACTTTTTGAGAGATTTTTCCAGGTTCACATGAGACTGCATTGCTTTACCACACATTATCCAATCATCCTCCAGATGACGGCATAGTGCCGATTGAGATGAATCTCTTGATTCTATTTCCGCTTTAAAACCTCTACTCTTGCAATCGTATGGAGGTGACACCCCCATGGACCATGCTCCAGA
>DPWT01000045.1 GCA_003527555.1 Verrucomicrobiales bacterium
ATGCGCCAAGCCCGTTTCCTCTCCCCCTCTGCTGAGTCGACTTCGTCTCTCTACCATTGCATTTCCCGTGTTGTGGATCGGCAGTTTGTGCTCGGTCGCGAGGAAAAGGACATGTTCGTGCGTATGATGCGCCAATATGAGGCGTTCTGCGGTGTGCGGGTGCTTTCCTACTGTATTATGAGCAACCATTTTCATTTGCTCGTTGAGGTGCCACCGAAGGAAAAGGGGGCGACGGTCACGCTCTCGGATGAGGATTTTCTGGCGCGGCTCAAGCCGATGTATTCGAAGGTTTATTACCGTGGCATTGAGCAGATGCTGGAGCGGTTCCGCGCAGACGGGGCGGACGCCGCAGCTCTCGAGCTGAAGGCGAAGTTTAGCTGCCGGATGCACGATCTCTCCTAGTTCATGAAGGGGCTTAAACAGGGTCTACACCAAAGTTTGGGGACGAGGCATTTCTTATCATTATCTCAGATGTCCTTTACGATATTCGCTAGGGCTGAGTCCAGTATGGTTCCGGAAGGCGTGTGAAAAGTGACTATGATCATAAAACCCGCACTGGTGAGCTATGTCGGCGACCGTTAATTGTGTTTCTTCTAACAAACGACAGCTTTTTCTTACACGAATTCGTTGTAAATAGTCTTTTGGGCTCATATCTAGAACTGCATGAAATCTCCGGACAAACTGACTGTGTGAAATACCACTGAGTCGGGCTAAGTCGGCTATTTTGAGTTCGCTTCCTCAATCCTCCTGCATTCGGCGGACTGCTTTGAACAGCGTTCCAATTGGCGTGTTGAGGGCTTTTACTTGGTCAAAAATACGATGAATTCCTGCTACGCCGATGACTTTTCCATCGAGGTCTTTGACCGGGAATTTACTGTAAATGATCATGTTGTCTGAACCCGCATCCTCTGGAGCAGGGGCGAGTTGGTTAATGATTGCACCACCTGAGCGCATCACCATTTGATCGCCTTCTGTGTAGTTTGCTGCTCGTTCCTCGGACCAATAATCAGCATCTGTCTTACCTAATGTTTCTGACTCATCCGCTGTGTTACAATAGGCGCAGGCGCGTCGGTTTTGCATCACAAAACGCCCAGCTCGATCCTTCATGAAAAAGGCTTCTTCCACAAGGCAATCGCTCAGTTCACGCGTCAATGATCGCCAATCCACACTCTCAAGAAACACTTCTGCATCATTGCTTTCCGGCATGCGTAATTTTTACACGACAATATGTTAAATTTACAAGACATTACGCCTCTTGGTCTGTAAACTTTATATGAAATGACATCAGATTTACTCGCAGACACATCAATTGTTGTGATCGGGGGCACTACCGGCCTAGGTCTATCGGCCTCACTTTCATTTATGGGAGCGGGTGCCAGTGTTGTTGCTGTTGGTCGAAATGAAGACAACGTGATTAAGGCGCAAGCTGAGATGGCAAAGATTAATCCTGATCGCGGTCACGCGATGGCTGGTGATGCCATTGACCCGGGAACAAGCTCTGATGCTATTGCCGTGTGTCTGGAAAAATTTGGTAATTTTGATGGGCTCTACCATGTTGCCGGTGGCAGTGGTCGTCGATTTGGTGACGGACCCTTGCATGAAATAACCGTTGAAGGTATCGATAAGACACTCGACCTTAATCTCAAGTCATTGATGTTGAGTAATCGCGCTGCCGTTCAGAGCTTCCTTGAACGTAAGACCGCTGGGCGCGTCTTGAACATGGGCTCTGTCCTAGGATATTCGCCTTCACCACAATATTTTTCAACACATGTTTATGCTGCTGCTAAGGCGGCCATCATTGGTTTTACCAAAGCGACTGCGGCTTATTACGCAAACGATAACATCCGCTTTAATGTCATCGCACCGGCATTGGTAGAAACACCCATGGCACAGCGTGCGGCTAACGATGATGTCATCCAGAATTTCATCAAAACCAAACAGCCGCTCGACGGTGGCCGTATCGGTTGTCCAGAGGATCTTGATGGCCTAGCAACGTATTTGCTATCCCAACAAAGCCGATTTGTTACCGGTCAGGTGATCGCTGTAGATGGCGGTTGGACGGTTTCCGAAGGCCAACTCTAGTAAAAACATGCAAGCTGTTTACGATAGTTTAATCCCGCAGATTGATGCTGCGCTGCCAGGTCTTGACAAGCTTCATTGTTTGTTAGGCTTTGATGGTACGGTGGACATTATTTGCAAGCCAGTTGAAATGCGTGAGGGAGCTGGCGATCAGTTTGAAGCCTTTTCGACGATAAGGGATTTTGGCCAGCGTGTGATCGATGCGGATGGTAAAAGCGCTCTAATTGAAATCGTTGCTGAACGGGAAAAAATCGGCGGCAATGGTCCGATTATGGCTAACGCACTGGCAGAATCTGGTTTGCCTGTCGATTACATCGGCACTTTGGGTAAACCTGATATCCATCCAGCATACTGTGAATTTGCCAAGCGGCTGCAAGTCCATTCTGTTGCTAATCCAGCGGTCACACACGCGCTCGAGTTTTCTAATGGGAAAGTAATGCTCACGAATACTGGAACCTATGATGATGTCTCTGCGGAGACACTGGAGCGTGAGATAGGGGAGGCTATGATGACGCGTCTCGTGGAACAATCGAAGCTGTGCTGTTTACTTAACTGGACTTGCCTTGCGGAATTAAATTCAATTCTAGTTTGGTATCTGGAGACTATCTTACCTGCGTCTTGCTCTGATCCAGAGCGGATCTTTTTCTTTGATCTGGCGGATCCTTCCATGCATTCAGATGACAGAATAAAAGCTGTGTTAGATCATATTGGTCATTTTTCAGAATATGGGCGAACCATCCTTGGTATGAACTTTAACGAAACCTGCCAAGTCAGCAGGGTGCTTGCTATTGATGAGCCAGACAGCGAACCGAAATCGTTGTGTCAGGCGCTAGAGGCGATCCGTTCGAAGCTCGGCATTGACTGTGCTATGGGGCATCCCGTCGATTTTGCAGCTTGTGCGACGGCTAATGGTAGTTGGTCGGTCGTTGGCCCCCACACTGCCACACCAAAAATAACAACCGGCGCCGGCGATCACCTCAACGCGGGATTTGGTCTTGGCATGCTTCTTGGTTTCACTCCTGAAGATGCCCTCAAGCTCGGCGTGCTTTATTCTGGATATTACGTGCGCACAGCCCGTCCACCCCATCTCAACAACATTGTAGATTTTATTCAAATACTCAAAAAACCATCCAAATGACACCTACTCAACAATTTCTCAATAAAAGCCGTGGACTGATCGATGCCGTAGAAGCCCAGCAATCCCAGATTGAACAAGTTGCCGATCTTTTTTCCCAGACGATTCTTAACGGCCGCATGGTCCAGCTTTTTGGTTCTGGTCACAGCCGAATGATGACTGAGGAAATGTGGCCGCGTTATGGTTCCTTTCCAGGGTTTAACCCAATCGTTGAGCTGTCACTTTCGTTCCACAACCTCGTGGTCGGAGCAAACGGGCAACGCCAAGCGATGTTCCTCGAAAACGTGCCAGGACTCGCTGATCGTATTCTGCGTAATTTTGATCTTAATGAACAAGATTCCGCCTTGGTGATTTCATCAAGCGGTTGCAATGTAGTACCGATCGAGATGGCTGAAATTTTTCAGAAGCGCGGTGTCAAAGTCGTTGCTTTAATTAGCAAGCTTCATTCAGAGCCGAGCACCAGCAAACGTGAGGACGGAAAGAAACTGCAAGATTTTGCTGACATCGTGCTCGATACCGGTGCTCCGCTCGGTGATGCCATGATCAGGATTGACGGATTAGATGAACCCGTTGCTCCGGGATCGACCGTGGGAGGTTGCCTTATCGTGAATTCGATCAAGGCGGAGGTAGCACAGCGACTGACAGCTGCAGGACAACCGCCAAAAGTATTGAGTGCAGGAGTGGTTGTAGGTGCTGAGCGCGCTGTAGAACTCTTCGAGGGCGCCTATGATGAGCATGCTCATCGAATCTCTCGCTACTACGAAAATGTTGGCCAGTAATTATGCTAAATTGTATCAATCATAATGCGGTTCCACTCGCCTTCGCCACCGACGTGTTGATCATCGGTGCAGGTTCCGCGGGCTGCAGTGCTGCACTGGCTGCCAAAGCCAGCGGAGCAGAAAAAGTGACGTTGATTGATCGGGCAGGTTTTCCTGGGGGTATTTCAACCCAAGCACTGGATACTTTTTACGGGTTTTTTACTCCGGGAGATACCCCGAAAAAAGTGGCGGGTGGTATCGGTAATCGAGTCGTTGATGCATTGGATGCTGCAGGAGCTGTTTTCCTGCGCCCTAACACCTACGGTGCAGGCACTGGTGTGAACTATAACCCTGAACGCCTAAAGCTGGTTTGGGATCAATTGTTGAGCGAGGCGGGCGTGCAGACGCTGCTTCACACAAATCTTGTGGATGTTGTGCAGGAGCAGGGTCAGGTGCAGTCTGTCGTGGTCGGTGGTAAGCAAGGATTTATTCGCATCAAAGCGCGTGTCTTTATTGATGCATCTGGGGATGCCGATTTTTGTCATTTTGCTGGAATTGATTACGAGACGGCTGGTGAGCATGAACCGGTGCAAACGATGACCACGACTTTCCGTATGTCCAACGTCGATCTGGATCGCTATCAGCAAGCAGGAGGCAAGAAAATGCTCATGCAAAAGATGGCTCAAGCTGTTGAAGCAAAGACACACGCATTGCCTCGCAAGGCAGGTAGCATTCATCCAATGAATGCGGAGGGCTGCATCTCAACTGTGGCGGTAAGGGTGGCTGGTTATTCTGGCCTCGATGCAGCAGAGCTAACAAGTGCTGAGCAAGACGGTCGACGGCAGGCATTTATTTACGAGGATTTCTTGCGCGACTGCGTTCCTGGGTTTGAATCATCAAACATCATTGGCCTCTCCTCGAGTATTGGCGTGCGCGAGAGTCGCCGTGTTTATGGTCACTATCGGCTCACGCGTGAAGATTGCCTGAGTAAAGCCCAATTTGAGGATAAGGTGCTGCTCTGCGGTGCCCCTATTGAAGACCACCGCGAATCCTCAAGTGGCGAAGATGAAACGCACTGGGCATACGTGCCCGATGGAGGTGTTTATGAAGTTCCTTTTCGCTGTTTTCTACCTCGCGATACTTACCAAACTTTAGTCTGTGGTCGTTGCTTCAGCGCCACTCATGACGCGCATGCATCTTGTAGATCGATGGCACAAACCATGGCGATGGGTCATGCTTGTGGTTCTGCTGCGGCGCTCTCACTCAAACTAAAGCTGGAGCTCCCCGAGTTACCAATTGATCAGCTGCAAGAGACATTGCGAAATCAAGGAGCAGTATTGGAAGCCCCGGCACAAAGAGCAGCAATTGGTGCTCATGACTGGAAACTTAACTACTAAAATAACAATAACCACTAAACCAAGCACAATTATATTATGAAAACATGTCCACTACGCACGTCCGTCATTGGTAGCTATTCGTTTCCGAGTTGGCTCGAATTCGCATCCAGCAACCTTGGTTCTTTTGGGTCTAAAGACCTTGCTGAAATCCAAGACGATGCTGTGATCGCTGCTCTTCACGATCAAAACTTAGCTGGTCTCGATGTCGTCACCGATGGCGAACAGACACGCCTCGATTTTAATCTTTCGTTTTACGGATATCTAGACGGGATTGAATTGGAATCTGCCTCGCCTCGCCTGTTCGGTCCGCCAGCCCATGATCAACGCGGCAAACATCAGGTCGTCGGGGAAATTACTGCGCCACGCGGGCTCGGTGTGGTTGAGGAATACCAACGCCTCGTCCGTCTCCAGAAACCGTTTCCGGACGCTCCTCCCGTCACACTTAAGGCTAGTGTTCCCGGCCCATACACGATGAGTGGGCGACTTCTTCCCAATGCGCAATACGAAGATCGCTGGGCGCTCACTGAAGCGCTGTTGCCGTTTGTTCGTCAAGAGCTAGAGGGTCTTGTTGAGGCTGGATGTACTGAAATAAGCGTGGATGAACCATCAATGAGTTGTTATGCCTACAAGGAGGACTCAAAACGTTTTGTAGACATCTTCAACCGTACGGTTGAGTCCGTTGTGGGGCGCACACGGCTTTGCACACACTTATGTTTTGGAAACTTCAAAGGGCACGCCGTCGGATACCGTCGCATCGCTCCCATGTTCCCAGAATTCCTCGATTTTAAATGCGACGAAATGCATGTGGAGATGGCGAGCCGCGAGTTTAGTGAGATTGAATTGATTTCAAAAATTGCTGAACGGATGGACGTTGCTGTGGGGATCGTGGATGTGAAAAGCTATTTCATCGAAACGCCGGAGGACATTGCTAATCGTGTGCGTTTATGTCTGGAGCATGCACCAGCCGATCGTCTTGTATTTGCGCCAGATTGCGGACTCAGCCAGACCGCGCGCTGGGCTGCTAAAAAGAAACTCGTCAACATGGTAGAAGGTGTGAAATTAGTTAAACAGGAACTTAATATTGAATCCTAACATGCAGTCAGCTTATCAAAAAAACGATGCACTGCTCGAAGATATCGCTCGCGCAAGGGCAGAGGCGCGGTCGCGCGTTTGGTGGCTCGGTCAAAGCGGATTTCTCGTCTACACACCCGCAGCTACTATTCTTTTTGATCCCTATCTATCGGATTCACTAACGCGCAAATACGAGGATACAGACAAACCACATACACGCGTCACCGAGCTGGTTATTTCACCAGAACTTCTGACCGATATCGACGTCATCACCAGCTCACACAATCATACCGATCACTTGGATGCCGAAACGCTATTGGCATTGTTAGAAGCAAACCCCCAAGCGCGGTTGGTGATTCCACGTGCTAACCGGACCTTCGTTCTTGATAGGCTTGGGGACGTGGATGATGCACTTGAAGTAATTGATGCCGGAGAGAGCATCCAATTGGGAGAAGTTGCTCTTGATGGTATTCCCGCTGCCCATAATGCTGTTGATCGTGATAATAATGGATGTTGCCGATTCCTCGGTTTCGTTGCACGGACTAATGGCCAGACATTCTATCACAGTGGTGACACTCTGATGCATGATGAATTAGTGCCCGCAATCCTACCTTTTGAGCCTGACGTTGCGTTTGTTCCGATCAATGGCAACAAACCCGAACGCCGCGTGGCAGGAAACCTTGATGGGCGAGAGGCAGCTGAGCTGGCCAAGGCTACCCGTGCTGGCATAGCCATCCCACATCATTTTGACATGTTTGCTTTCAATACAGCATCACCGGAATTATTCGCATCAGAATGCGAGCGGATCGAGCAACCATTTCGAGTAATGCAGAACGGAGAAGGATACGATTTGTGAATATTGTTAGAACTATATTGGGTGACATCCCGCGGGAGCAGTTTGGTGTTTGTTATGCCCATGAGCATATCATTATCGACAACAATGTGGCGACGATGCGGTTCCCTGATTTTAAATTACCATCCGTAGCAAATGGTATCGCTGAGTTGACGCAATTTTACGCGGATGGTGGTCGTGCTATGGTCGATTCTATGCCATGCGATTCAGGCCGTAATGTGTTGAAGCTAGCTGATATTTCTGAGGCTACCAAGGTTCATATTCTATGTCCTACTGGTTTACATTTGGGCAAGTATTATGATGATGGACACTGGAGTCATCACTACTCGGTTGATCGTTTAGCTGAGCTATTCATCGCGGATATCGAGGTGGGGATTGACCGCTTTGACTACTCTGGGCCATGCGTCGACCGGACATCTCATAGGGCTGGATTAATCAAGATTGCCAGCGGGGGTGTCGAAATCACCGAGCGGAATCGCCGGATTTTCGAGGCCGCATCAATCGCCCATACGCAGACGGGTGCGCCGATCCTTACCCATGTGGAGGAGGGTAGGGGGGCGATGGAACAAGTGGCGCTGTTGTCTTCTCATGGTGTCGATCTTAGTAAGGTTGTGCTCTCCCACACTGATCGCCAACCCGACATCGAGTATCACCGCGACATCCTGCAATCTGGTGTGCGGGTTGAGTATGATAGCGGTTTCCGTTGGAAAACTACCACTAACCCGACGCTTGACCTCGTCATGGAATTGATTGGTGATTTCCCTAACCAAATCATGTTAGGCATGGATGCAGCCCGGTCATCATACTGGAAAAGCTATGGAGGTGCTCCGGGGCTTAGTTTTTTACTGAATGAATTTTCCCAAATGATGCAGGAACGCGGCTTGAATGAGAAACAATGGAATAACATTTTTGTAACCACGCCAGCCGATACCTATACCTTCAAAACTACCTAACAAAACAATGTCAAAAACTTGGAAAATTGTAGGAATCGAGTTCTCCCATATGCACATGGGGGACTTGCTCCGATGTGTCGATGAGCATCCCAATGCAGAAATTGTAGGAATCTGTGACCCACACCCTGAGCGTATGGAAGATGCTAAACGCACATTTGACTTAGCCGAAACACAAGTTTTCACCGACTATCAGACCTGCATGGAGCAGACGAAACCGGACATGGTTATCCTCTGCCCACCGACTGCTGAGCATGCAGATTGGGTCGAGCGTATTGCCCCGTATGACGTCCACATTTTTGTCGAAAAACCATTTGCTGGTTCAGTCGCTGACGCGGATCGTATGGTTGCTGCGATGGCTGGCAGTGGCAAGGAGCTCATCATCAACTGGCCGCTGCGATGGGTCGAGAGCCACGTCACCGCACACCGCCTCATCAGTGAAGGATTGATCGGTGCGATTACCGAAGTTCATTACTACGACGGTAACCGCGGACCACTGTATCATGGTGCCGATAAGGTTGAGCTGGAACCGACCGCTGAAACCAAACGGGAAAGCTGGTGGTATAAAAAGGATTCGAGCGGCGGCTCGTTATGCGATTATCTTGGATATGGTGTCACTTTAGGAACGTGGTTCAACGGCGGCCAACAGCCAGATGAAATCACCAGTGTGGTAGGTGGAACCACTGGCCTTGAGGTAGATGAACACAGTATTACGGTGGCTCGCTATGGTGAGCATCTTTCAAAATTTGAAACGCGTTGGGGTACTTTCTCCGATCCGTGGGTGCACCAGCCACAGCCGAAGTGTGGTTTTGTTATTCGGGGAACCGAGGGCACGATCAGTAGCTACGACTACGAACAAACGATCCGAGTCCAAACACGTGAAAAGCCTGAGGGTTATGACCAACCGGTAGACCCGTTTCCTGAGGGCGAAGGCAACGGGATTGAATATTGTCTGAAAAAAATTGCCGCTGGTGAAGCCATCGATGGCCCACTCTCACCGGTGCTGGCACGGATTGGTCAGCAGATTGTGGATGCCGCGATTCTCAGTTCAGAAACCGGGCGAACTCAAACCTTGCTGGGAGATTAATCATGAGTAACGACAACGATGACGCCCGGGAACTGAAAGCGGCTACTGCAAAAAGTATATCTGCTCCTAAGTTTCCCTATAAACCGCCGGTGCCTGATGAATACCGACCATCAATTGCGCTTGTCGGATGTGGGGGTATCGCCAAGAACCATCTGGATGCCTATCGTGGTATGGGTTACTCAGTCGTTGCGTTGTGCGATATGAATCTGGCAGCTGCGGAGTCTCTGCGGGATGAATATTTTCCGGAGGCAATTGTGACTGATGATGCGGAAGAAATTTTTGCGCGCGAAGACATCGAAGTGGTTGACCTTGCTTTGCACCCGGCACCAAGACTTACTTTGATAAAGCGTGCGCTGGAGGCGGACAAACACGTCTTGAGCCAGAAGCCCTTTGTCACTGACATTCGTGAGGGTCGCAAGCTTGTTGAACTCGCGCAGCAACGTGGCCGCAAACTAGCGGTTAACCAGAACGGGCGCTGGGCACCGTATTTTAGTTATTTACGACAAGTGTTAAAGAATGATTTGCTGGGAGATATTGTCTCATGTGACATTCACATTGCATGGGACCACACTTGGATCAAAGGAACTCATTTTGAGAATATCCATCACATCTTACTTTACGATTTTGCTATCCATTGGTTCGACATGGTTTCTTGTGTGTTTGGCGAGAGCTGCCCGACTCAGGTCTTTGCTAATACTTCGCGCGTCCCAGATCAGGATGTTGAACCGCCTTTGAGCGCAGGTGCTTTGGTGAGTTTTGATGCCGGCCAAGCGTCACTGAATTTCCACGCTGCCACACAATTCTCTCCTGCCGAGACCACGGTGGTCACTGGCACCAAGGGCACGTTCCGCAGCACTGGACCAGTTTGTGCTAACGACCAAGTTACGCTGACTACTGCTGAGGGAGAAGCAGTAGTTCCGCTCGACGGTAATTGGTTTAATGATGGCTTCGCCGGTGCGATGGGCGAGCTGCTGTGCGCGATCGAAGAAGATCGCGAGCCGGAAAACTCGGCAAAGGAAAACCTGCGTAGCCTGGAGCTTTGTTTTGCCGCCATGACCAGCGCCGATTCTGGCCAGCCAATCAAACCTGGGGATATCCTCGATATTACTATTTGAATCAGCCGTCTCACTGAAACAAAACGACCACGAACTCCGTAAATTTGTTACCCATGAAAACCACAGCATTTATCTGTCTCTCTCTGATCCTTTGCATGACCTTCAGTTGCGCAAAGGCTGAAAAATCATCCCCTTTGTTCAATGGCAAAAACCTTGACGGCTGGACGGCTCTCCCCGGAGGGACTTGGAGTGTTAAAAACGGTGCCATTGTCGGCAAAAGTCCAAAGAGCGAAAAACGTCACGGTATGCTGCTTTCCAATAAGCAGTATTCAGATTTTGTCGTCACTGCCAAGTTTCGTGTTATTAAAGGTAATAGTGGTTTTTACTTCCGCGCTGCCCGAGTCGATAGCAAAGTGAGCGTCAATGGTTTTCAAGTCGAAGTTGATCAGTCTCAGATGACTGGAGGCCTTTATGAAACCGGAGACCGGGCATGGGTTAGCAAGCCAACTAAAGAGGAAATACCAAAGAAAAACTATAAACCCGGGGAATGGACCACACTTGAGCTCCGTGCAGTCGGTCGGGATATCGAGGTCAAAATCAATGGCGTGGTTTCGTCAAAACTGACTAACGATAAGGGACGAATTAAAGGACACTTCGGTCTACAGCTTCATGGCGGACAAGACATGCACGTGGAGTATAAGGACATCAATATTCGTGAGGTCGTTGATGAGCACGGCTTTGTTGAAATGTTTAACGGCAAGGATCTAACGGGTTGGCAAACCAAAGGCAACTGGGTTGTTGAAAAGGACAACGTGATCGCACTCCAACCTCGCGCTGGCGAAAGCGGATGGCAGCGATACGATGCCTACCTAACGACTAATCGCACATACGCTGACTTTGTTATCGATTTAGAATTTAAGTTTGAACGGAGAGGAAACTCAGGCGTTTTCATGCGCGTTGGTGATCTTGAAAATCACGTCACAAGCGGATTTGAAGTGCAAATCCTTGATACTCATGGGAAAAAGAAATTTGGGCATCATGATTGCGGTGGTGTCATTCGGACTTCAGCTCCAAAGAAGATGGTAGTAAAGCCAGCTGGTGAATGGAACCACTATACGATCACCATGAAGGGCACACACCTCAAAGTCGTGTTAAACGATGAACTGATTCAAGACCTTGATCTCAGCAAAACCGATATGAAGGATCGTCCTGCACAAGGCTACATCAGTTTCCAGGATGAGGCCAAAAGAGTCTGGTATCGCAATGTACGCATCAAGGAGCTGAAGTAAGGCATAGCCATCAGCCATATTTTATAGCTGATCTAGCTAATTAGTCAGCTAGCTCCCACGCCTTACGCTGGATTTGATAATCAGGTAGCGATTTGTGATCTTTCCAGCCTCGGTGGAAAACTTCAGTTGCGGATCCTGACATGGGCGGCACAAGCCAGCTCCAATCACCGGATACTAGACGTTTTTCTGACTGTTCTTTTTTCACAAAGCGCATGAATTCTGATGATGCACGATGATGATCAACGATACGGACACCATCTTCAGAGTAAGAATGTAGAACTGCTTCATTTAACTCTACAAGAGCGCGATCTTTCCAGAGAGTTTCTGTCTTTTTACCTAAAAGGTTCATTTTATCGGCTATGACCGGTAATTTATTGTAACGTCCTTCATCCCCAAGATCACGTGATCCAATTTCTGTTCCCATATACCATCCATTGAACGGTGCCGCGCGAAAATTGAGTCCGCCAATACGAAGGTTCATATCAGAGAGAATTGGAACCGCATACCATTCCAGTCCAAGATCTGCAAACCACTCGAAGCTCGGATGACGGAGTGCCACTTTCAGGCAATCATTCTCTGGTGGGTTGAAAATTTGCGCTCTTTCGCCGCGTTTTTGAATGATCCATGGTAACAAGTCAAAATCAGTCCCCTTTCCTTGCCAGCCCATTTTTTGAGCAATTTCAGTGAATTTCTCATTCTTGGGATCACCTAAATAATGACCGTTGGCTTGCTTGCCATAGCCCGCATATCCAAAAAGCTGATGGTTCCATATACGTAGCGATGGGCCATGCTGGTCTTCCGGGGCATAAATACTCACCAACGGCTTAATTTTTCCGCCGTTTGTGGCATGACGTATGTGTTCGATCAAATCCGCTGCTACTGCTTCAGGCTCGCGGAGATTACGTTTGTCGCGTATCTCTAGTGAAGACCAGAAGAGCCTGCCGATACAGCGGGCGTTGTTGCGCCAAGCAACGCGTGCACCGTGCTCGAGCTCTTCAAAGCTCGGTTGCCATGGCTGGTTATCATCGAAGGCATCACGTGCTGCTGTTTGTCTGATAGAAAGCTTTGCCTGATCCCAGCCCAGTTCGTTATGACAAAGAGCAAGAAAATCTAAAGCCTCTTGTTTTTTTGGACATGATTGGGGTGATGGCATAATTGCTATGTGTCAGTGGTGCGACGCTACTCAGCTTATTCAGTGAGGTCAAATGCTTTGATTAGCGCTTAATTTAGCGGTCGATCCCTGACGCCTAAGCTCATACGTGATGATTTTTTAGAGTAATATCTTATTTACTTAAAACTAACAGTAAGGCGGTCTATGCTGGGTTTTGACTTGTTTTCTGTCGTGTCATCCATCTTTAATTCGACTTGAAATCCAAACCCGTCAGGCAGCTCTGATAGGTCGAGCTGTGCAGGGATTCGCTTAATCTGTTTAGAGAAGCCGGCAATGTAGTCGTAGCTTTCTCTCACGGCTGACCAATTGCTCCACTTGTCAATTTTTCCATCGTTATTGGTATCCACACCGACACGTGCTTCGACTTTTTCAACCCATGGCCCTGAGCTGACGAAGTCGGTTTTCTGTTGCGTCGCGAGATAGAATTGTCCTTCGGCGAAACAGACGTCGGGGTCGGGGTGGCCTTTACCGATATTGTCGCACCATGTGAATGGTTGATCGATCGATGATGAAGTGAACCAACCAACGCTCATTTCGTGACCACCGACTGGGTCGTAGTCGCCAAACAGGTAATACTGACCACCGATGCTGATTGCTGCCCAGTCTCCGTATGCTTCCTGTTCGGGCTCGTGGATATTATACTCGGCGATGCTGGTTTTGAAATTCTTGGGGTCTTCCTTTACCCAGTGTGGGTGTTTGTAGGTGCCGATTTTTCCGGTGGGTTCGGTGCGGTTATCGATAGCGGGTTTTTTGGCGACAAATCCACTGATACCATCGGGACTTACAAAGTGACCAGCGAGTGGGGAGTCCCATGACCGTTTGTTGGCGCTGATTGGGCTCCAGTCCTCAATGATGCAGTGCATCTTGCCATCGAGAGCGCGGATGAAGCCCGCGTCAGATCCATGTGACGGGTCTGTGACTGCGATGCCTTTGTTCTCGCCAGGTTCACCGTCGGTTAGATCGCTGTCCACATAGACGTGAGGGTCCTGATCATTGGGGAAATCATAGTAAATGTAAGCATTACCATCGACCATTTCGGCACTGGTCACCCACTTGGAGAAGCTTTCTGTCACAGGTCCGTGGTGCACCCAGTTTTTCATGTCGCGGCTCTGCCATGCGTGGTAGCCGCCTTTGCTTGGTTTAAGACCGCCCGGCGCGTTGAACTGGTTGGCAAATCTTGTAGTCTGCAACGTTATATCAAATCCGTCGAGCTCGGCTACTTCTGGCGTGAATGGAGTCAAGGGTTTGGCTTTCACACCCTTTTTTTTACGCCGCGGATGACTATCTGCATAGCGGCCAAACATCCAGTAGTTGTCCGGTCCCATCGTCAGCAGGACCGGTGCGTCCTTGAGATTTGACGGGCCGAGGTTGTCGATTGGGTTCCAGTTTTGCCAGATAGGTGACTGAGTGATTGTTAGGGATTTTGCTGAGCGTTTCGAATCAAATGAGCGTAATTTTGTTAATACAGTTGCTTTTTTTGCTATCGGTGAAATTTGACCGTTTTCAATGACGGCACCGTCTGATTTTAGTATATGATTATTCCAGTCATTATTACTGTTGATTTCCCAAGTATTATTATCGGCGTGAATAATCAACGAAGTAAGCAGAGCACTTGACACGATTATGTTTAGGCAATTTAGTTTCATAGTTGGAGAAAATTGAATTTGAGATGAGCTAATTGAAGACGTGGTATTTCATCCAATTTGGCATAATAGTTTACATTAAAAAGTTAATTACATAGATTTCGTTATTATGTATTATCAATGCGTCAAATTACGGCAGATTATTATAGCAGTCTATTTGTCGATATCTTTGGATGGCGTCGCTGACAGCAGTGGACCCTATCTTGCCAGTGGGATTAAGATTGGCGAGGTTGATCAGACGTCTGCAATTGTTTGGGTGAGGCTGACCCATGAGAAGCGTGCCCACTTCGACAAGCTGCCAATTTTAACTAAAGGCCTGAAGCGTAATGAAAAAGATGCTGAAAGCATGCCTGAGGGAGTTGCTAGGGGTATGGCGGGAGAAGTTCGAGTAGGGTATGTGGCAACAAATGAAAAAAGAGCTTTTGCATGGACTGATTGGACGCAGGTGCTCGCAGAGAATGATTTTACCCATCAATTTAAATTAGCCGATCTTAAGTCTGGTGCCAGCTATAGCTGCATTGTCCAAGTGCGCGGAGTTGGGAGTGACAAACTTTCTAGCACAACGAATGGGAGCTTTAAGACAGCACCTAAAAAAACTCAACCTGTGCCAATCCGGTTCATCGTCACGACCTGCCAGTCGGTTAGAAGTATTGATTCCGGCGCGCAGGGGCATGTGGCATACAAGACAATGCTGGAACTTGACCCGCACTTCTTTGTACACACAGGTGACATTCTTTACTACGACAAAGCTCCGCTGTGTAAAAATATCAAGCAAGCGCGTGCGAAGTGGAATCTCATCTTTGCGTATGAGCACAATATGAATTTCCACCGTCAGGTTAGTTCTTATTTTATGAAAGATGATCACGACACGCTCAAAAACGATTGCTGGCCAGGTCAGACGTATGGTGACCTAACTTTTGACCAAGGGTTGAAAATATTCCGTGAGCAAGTTCCTATGGGAAAAAAAACCTACCGGACGATCCGGTGGGGCAAGCACGTCCAGATCTGGTTAACAGAACATCGTGACTTCAGAACTTCTAATCGGGTGGAAGATGGCCCAGAAAAAACGATTTTAGGCATGGAGCAGAAGGCGTGGCTAATGAGAACGATGAAGCAGTCCGATGCGACTCACAAATTTCTTATTGTCCCGGGGCCAATTGTCGGGCCTGATAAGCGGGGCAAAAATGACAACCATTCAAATAAAGGTTTTTCTAACGAGGGCCAGCAGCTACGCAATTTTCTGGCAAAACAAAAAAATACCTACGTCATCTGCGGTGACCGGCATTGGCAGTATTGCTCAAAAGATCCTCAAACCGGAGTTCTTGAAATGGGCTGCGGACCGGTTAATGACCAACACATGTTTGGCGGTGCACCCAAGGCAGATAAAACCTATCACCGGTTTTTTGGCAAAAAAGGAGGATTTCTTGCCGTTACGGTAGTGGATGGAAAAGCCAAGGCCGAATGGATGTCAGCTGACGTTAAAGGCAATACCGGGAAACCCGAAATCCGCTATACTGAGCTGTTAGGTAGCAGGTGATTTTCGTGGCTAGACGGCATAAAAAGCAGTTTCCCGTCAGCCGTAAGTATAGATGCAGCATAAAATATTATTCTGTTAGTAACTTAGTGAGCGTGATTTTTTCTTTGCTGTGTGGGGAATGAAATTGTAACGTTAGAGCACTAGGATGATAGGCAAGGCGAGCAAATAGTTTTATAATGATGAACTTAATACAATTACTACGGTGCGCAGCAGTTGTCGTCATTTTTCAATCTGTTGTTACGGCTGGGGAAAAGCCAAACATCATCGTAATTTTTACAGACGACCAAGGTTATGCTGATTTAGGCTGCCAGGATTCGTTAAAGGATTTGAAAACGCCACATATTGACCAACTGGCCCAAGACGGTGTGCGTTGTACTAGTGGTTATATCACAGCCCCCCAATGCATTCCCTCGCGTGCCGGATTGTTGAGTGGTCGTGATCAGAATCGCTTTGGTCTCGATGCCAATGGCATTATTCCAATGCCACTTGATGAGTTTTTGATTCCGCAGCGATTGCAAAAAGCGGGCTACGTCACAGGCATGGTTGGCAAGTGGCATCTCGATCCAAATCACGGATCAAAAGAATGGATTCGTAAACATTTGCCTGACGCTGAACCAAAAGGAAAAGGAGGTAGAGTGTCGATCCCTCACAAGCTGGCACGGCCATATTTTCCTGATATGCGTGGTTTTACAGATGTTTTTTGTGGGCATACTCAGAGTTACTGGGCTAATTTTGATTTGGATGGCAAGGATGTTAAACCGGCCAAGCAGCTACGCAAAAAGGGGTATCGTCTCGATATTCAGACAGATGCCGCATTGTCATTCATCGATAGGAATGCCAAAAAACCATTCTTCCTCTATTTGCCGTATTTTGCACCTCATGTTCCACTCGATGCGACGGAGAAGTACTTGAAGCGATTTCCAGGGAAAATGCCTGAGCGCCGTCGTATAGCACTTGCCATGATGGCCGCCATTGACGATGGGGTAGGACGAATTCGAGATCGATTGGCTGATCACAAATTGACGGAAAATACCTTGATCTTTTTTATCAGCGATAATGGTGCGCCGCTGAAGGCTGACATGAAGGATCTCCCTCTGTCATATAAAAAGGGAGCGTGGAATGGATCGCGCAATGATCCCTGGGTGGGTGAAAAAGGAATGCTTACCGAAGGAGGTATTCGAGTTCCATTCATCGTGACTTGGCCTGGTAGATTGCCGACCGGAAAAATATACAAGCATCCTGTCAGCTCGCTGGATGTCGGGGCGACCGCAGTCGAGCTCGCAGGCTTGTCAAAAGATTCAAAGCTAGATGGAATGAACCTCATTCCTCATCTGACCGATAAGGTGAAGGCACCTCCTCACAAGAAGTTATTTTGGCGGTTTTGGCGACAGGCAGCTGTGCGCGAAGGTAAGTGGAAATATTACCAAGCCGGTGACCGCAAGTATCTTTTTGATTTAAGTAGTCCTGAGCACGAAAAGGTGAATCTGATCAAGAAACATCCGGAGATGGCTGCTGAACTCGAGGCATCACTCCAATCGTGGGCAAAAACACTCAAAAACCCAGGTTTGCCGACTGGTAAACTCAACGGTGCTGAACTTAAATGGGTTGATCACTTCCTACCTAAATAGATTAAAAAATGTCATGCCTGCTAAGAAAAAGAAAACGGACAATCCGCTAGTGGGCAAGGCGTTGATTAAGGAAGTCAATCGCCGCATTCGCGCTGCCCGCAGCTACTGGAATGCCCATAATAATCGGGCATGTCGGGGGGAGCGAGAAAAGGCGATGGCACTTTACGAAACACTAACCAAGGAGCAGCGCGAGCAAGTGCCCCAGACGTTGCGGGTGTGGCTGCGCTATCGAAGTGAGAAATACTTTGGTGAACACAGAACAAAACCGGCCAGTGACAGGAAGTGATACGAAGATTCTGTAGTTTGGTGAATCAGTGATTCAGCTCTACGGGTGTGCCTCCGTTCAAGCGTGACTGCTCGGCAGCAAATCCGATCAAGTGGCCTTCGACAGAGTTTTCAATGAGTGAGCTATCGGATCCTTCTCCACGGAAGATGGCATCCATAGCGTTAACCAATCCATAGTCACCACCACCGTGGCCTTGATAGCCGTCGTCATTGATTTCATCAAGATCAACGAATTTTGTTTCTCCGCTTTCATGGTCGCGGATGCTGATGTCGTGACCCGAGATGATTTTATGTTCATCGCCTCCTCGCAGGCATGCCTTGGTTCCAAAAACTTCCAACGCTCTACCGCAATCAAACGCAGTCATGGTCAGACTGGCCGTACTGCCGTTTTCAAAGTCCATGTTCACGACCTGATGATCGACAGCATCGTTATCACATTTCCAGACGCAGCGTCCCCAGGCGCATGTTTTCAACCATTCGGCGACCTCTTCTTTAGTGCGCTCAGTTGGGTGAGGGTAGATCATTCTGAGCCAACGCTCGTGCTTGTCTAGATAATGGTGGGCATCATACATACAGCTTCCTCCTTGAGGAGCAGCGTGCGGACATCCGTCAGTGCAGCGGGCGGTGGCTCCCTCAGGGGCATGAGATTCATTGAAGTAGGAAAGTCGGCCGTATGAGCTAACACTTTTACACTGGCTGTCTAACAGCCACGCGATATAATCGGTGTCGTGACTGCACTTGGCGATGATCATCGGGGTGCTTTCACCTGTCTTTGCCCAGTGGCCGCGAACGTAGGAGTGCCCGTGATGCCAAGCATCAACTCCCTCATGGGCGTGCATGGAGATGACGTCGCCGAGCTGTCCCGACCGAATAATCTCATGCACCTTCGAGTAAAAGGGCGTGTAGCGCAGGACAAAGCAGAGCAGAATCTTACGGTCATACTTTTTTGCCAGCTCGGTCAGTTTGAGAGTTTCCTCAAGTGTTTGCGCGGCTGGTTTTTCCAGTAGCAGATGGTATCCTTTCTCGAGTGCCTTTTTAGCGGGTTCGAAGTGGTAGTTGTCCTGGGTGCCAATGAAGGCAACATCAGCCATCCGTTCTTCAGCGAGTAGTTCGTCCGCTGAGGCAAAACTTTTAAAGTCGGAGTTATTGGAAATTTTCCTGAGTGTGTCACGTCTCTCTGGGACAGGATCGGCTCCTGCCACCACGGAGTAGCGGTCACCCAGGCCGACGGCGATTTCCAAATAGGTTCTGGCACGAGACCCGCAGCCAATGGCCGCAATGGTTAGGGGAGATGCTTGGTTTGGCATGGGCGGAGACTGCACCAAACCCATCTCGGATTACCAGTGGAAAATCACTGGAGCCGGCACGATGCGGATTTTGCCAGGGCCGTTGTTTTTCTTTCTGGTGAGTGATGTGACCACGTTGTCTTTAAATTTGACGGTGGTGCGAGAGCGTTCTTCAACGGTCACATGAGAGAGTTGCCGGTAAACTTGGCCAGTATGAGGATCGACGGTTTTCCTGTAGTGTTTTTGTTCCTCGGTGATGACGTAGTCCCATTTCCCTGACTGGCCATCGCGGGTTTGTACAATCTCAGTTTCTGTGGGCTCACCGAGTGAAGTTTGGACTTCATCGAGGGTCATGCCGATGGCGACTTCCTTATTGGCGATCAAGTCCTTAACTATCAATTGGCGTTTGTAGAGTTGTTTAAGATTGCTGATGAAATCCTTGTCCTTGGATGCGAGATGATTTGGATTTACCCAGCCTGTAACTCCTGCATGACTTGCCTTGCCTTTAACGCAGTAGGCTTTTTCGGTCATGGCGATGAGCTCTACCTTGGTGTTTGTCTTAAATAAACCAAGACGGCGTCCGTTTTTGCCTTTTTTGGTTGCATAGACGGTGGTTGGTTGAACCACGAGCAAGGTGATTGAGCGGCCAATGTGTTCTTCCAGGTAAATGACGTCTGGGTCGTTGTTGAGTAGAGACTTTTTAGGACTGGCTGAAGAACTTACCAGTGAGATGCTAATGGTGATGAGAAAAACAAAAATTTTCATAAATGGATTTAGGTTAATGTGGTGTATCCAAGCTAGATTCCACTTTGCTGTTCTTGAGACGTTGCTTGCCGTTTGTCTATTCAATTTAAAAATGGTTTAGCTGTTTTAAGTTTAATGAGCATAAGTAATGGCACATTCATTATTTATTGTCCATGCTGTTGATCAATATGTATTGCATTCCAGTGCATTAGGTTAATTGGGAATTAAGATCCCGAATGCGGGATAAGAATAGTTGCCACACACCCGCCGCTGGGATGATTTTCTAGGGAAACTTCACCGCCGTGTAATTTGATCGCCTCACGCACAAGTGGTAACCCTAGTCCTGTTCCTTTCTGGTCAGATCCAGGCCTTGTTAGTGAGTAAAAGTGCTCAAAAACACGTTTTTTAGCGTAATCTGGCAGGCCAAGTCCTTGATCGGTAATGGAGACCTGCACGTGCGTATTAGATTTTTTCAGCTTAAACATAATTACTTTATCATTTGGAGAGAATCCGATGGCATTATCAAGCAAGTTGATCAGTGCGAGGCGAAGCATCATGGTGTCACCAGTAATGTGAATGCTTTCTTGAAAAGTGCATTTCAGCGACAGATTTTTAACGATAAGCCTGTGGCTGCACTCATTAGTAATTTCATGGCACAGGCGGGTCAGATTGATTGAGCGTTTGTGTTCAAGGTGTGGTTTTCTTTCCAGTTCTACGAGGCGTAGCAGATCTTTTATGAGACTCTCACTCCTTGCGGTTTCACGCTGGATATTCGTCAGAAAACGTTGGCGTTTATCTGCAGGCATATCCTCCTCTAATAGTTCTGCTGCCCCCTTGATGGCAGCCATTGGACTTTTAAGTTCGTGAGTTAATGTGGAGACGTAGTTCTCTACATAGCGGCGGCCTTCGAGTGTCTCACGCATGTTGTGAAGCGCTTTGCCGAGGGTGTTGACCTCCTTGCCTTTGCCGAGTGATGGTATGGGCAAGCGCTCACCCTTGGAAATCGAGCGTGCATAGCACGTGAGTCGGCCGATTGGCTGAAATAACCAGATAAAGACTGCACCGGTTAATAAAATGACGCCGCCGCCTATGGAGAGAATGGCTGTGAGAATGTCTCGGCGGCGATCAGTTATAAAGTTGAGAACGTCCGCTTGAGGTTTATAGATCGTTAAAACCGCTATAATTGTATCGTCTGATTTGACAGGGGCGGCGACGTAAAGAATAGAGCTGTCTGGGTTGTTGTCATCCTCACGTGATGAGCGCGCTCCGTAGCCCCCGTTTAGAGTCCGCAAGACATCATTGTAACCCGATAGGTCTTGTCCTTCACGGCGGCCATTATCGGAGTCAAATATGACAATCCCTTTTGAATCGGTTAAGTATGCATTTAATCCAATGCGTGTTTTGGTATGTTTGTGAATTTTTGCTTCTAGCGTGTGTGACTGTGCCCGTGAAAATGCACCGCGTAGTAAACGAATGTCTTGCTCTTTCCCTTCCTTGAGCTCGTTTTCGATCATGCCAGCCATCACGTGAGCCGTATCAACCATAACCTCTTCGGTCGCTTGGAAGGTTTGAGCCTCGATATCATCCAATAAGAAATCAAATAAGCGGTAAAACCCGAACCCAATGATGAGCGCGAGAAAAAATAGCGTAACTCTGGTCAGGCGCATCGTTGATTAATCCAAGTTAAGTGTGTAGCCCAGTCCACGTCTTGTTTCAATAGGATCGCTGCCATCCGGAGTGCAGGCGCGGAGTTTGGCGCGTAGTGACTTGATATGGGCATCAACTGTGCGGTCCATCGCGGAGCCGGGGTCTACCCATGCTTTTTCTAATAATTGTTCTCGAGTGAAGATACGCCCCGGCTGAGTCATCAATGCGGCCAATAGTTTATACTCGTGCGCTGTGAGAGCGAGCGCTTGTCCATGACTAGAAATGGTCATGGTTTCTTCATTGTGATACAGCGCATCTGTTGGCTTTTGGTTTTTTTTTGATCGATTATGAGGTGAGCCACGCCTCAGAATGGCACGCACTCTGGCAGCAATCTCTCTGGGGCTGAATGGCTTAGTGACGTAGTCGTCACCGCCTAGCTCAAGGCCAAGAATACGATCAACTTCAGAGTCTCTGGCAGTAAGAAATAGCAATGGAAGCCCAGAGTTTTTTCTGATTGCTTTGCAAAGGTCGAAGCCCGACATGTCTGGTAAGCCGACATCGAGAATGGCGAGTTGAAATGAATCATCTAGGACCTTCAGTGCGGAACAGCCTGTGGTCGTGTGCAATACCTCGAAGTGCTCAGTTTCCAATGCGTAGATCAGGTTTTCCGCAATGGATCGCTCGTCTTCGACTAATAAAATTTTTGGCATGGGTAAATATTAGGGTTACAACGAAAACTTCCCAACACCAAATATCTTGGATCTTAGGATAAACCACTCGACAGCTTGAATTTACGCCACTAGTTTGTGACCCGATTACAAATTAACAATACTTTATGAAAACGAAACATAAATCCATTTCCCTTGCATTGGCAGGAATCATATCTGCGGGACAAGTCTGCGCACAAGCACCAGCTCCGCCGTCAATTCCAATGCCACCAGCCGCACCAAAAATATCTAAAGAAGAAGCCTTTAAGATTGGATCTTACGTGCTTGGTCACCAGCAGGGTCAAGGTTTGAATGGAGCAGGATTTGGAGAGAATGAGTTCAATACGGACGAGCTTTTAAGAGGGCTTATGGCTGGACTCAAGGGTGAGAAGCCAGAAATTCCAGAAGAAAAAATGCGTGCTGCGATGCAGACGTTACAAGGCCTTGCTAAGGATCGCGCCGACAAACTTGCCCAGAAAAAATTGGCTGACAACAAAGCCTTCCTTGATACCAATGGAAAACGTGAAGGGGTCAAAACGACCTCCAGCGGCTTGCAATACGAAATCATCAGCAAAGGAGGCGACAGAAAATACGTTGCGCCTGCAGGCGGCGCACAGGACACTGGCACCAAATTTGTCCTTCACTACAAAGGTTCGCTTATCAACGGTGAAGAGTTTGATAGCTCCATCAAACACCAGCCTGATGGTAAGCCTGCCGAATTTACCCTGCAGGTTGTCCCCGGGTTTGCTGAAGCACTTAAAACAATGCCAGTAGGCGCCAAGTGGAAAATTTTCATTCCATCGGCCTTAGGTTACGGGGCATCACCCAGAGGTCCTGGAGGACCCAACAGCGTGTTGATTTTCGAAATCGAACTGATTGATATTAAGTCAGCGCCTGCCGCACCTACGATCCAGCCAAGCCCAGCAGCACGGGCAAGAGCGAGTGCCACTACACCTCCCGTGCAAGTCCCCGCTCCACCCAAGCCAACCTCGAAGAAAAAGCCATAATAAATTCAAGGGTTGCCCTGTGGCACAATTTAACCAAGGCTACCCCGACGATTTGGGGTAGCCTTTTTTGATATTTCAGGCTCAACGATCAATTACCAATTAATATGTACCGCACAGGAATAGGATATGATGTTCACCAATTTGCTGAAGGCCGCCCGTTGATTTTGGGTGGCGTTGAAATACCGCATAGTCATGGTTTGTCAGGGCACTCAGATGCTGATGTGTTGAGTCATGCGATTGCGGACGCAATTTTAGGTTGTCTTGGATTAGCTGATATTGGTTATTATTTCCCACCAGATGACAATAGTATCGAGGGTATTTCTTCGCTTAAGATTTTGGAAAAGTGCCGTGAGCTTGGTGATGAGAGAGGTGCAGTCATTCAGAATATTGATTCCACGATGATTGCAGAGGCACCAAAGGTATTGGGCTATGCTGAGGAAATGAAAATAAACATAGCGTCTGCCCTCGGAATTACGTCCAGCCAGGTAGGAATCAAGGCGACAACAAACGAAACCATGGGCTTTGTTGGCCGCAAGGAAGGTATCGCCGCGCTGGCATCTGCTATGATCAAGCTTCCTGAGTAATTTACACGATGGCAAAAATTCCAGACTTGCCAAAAAATGAACGTCCACGTGAGCGGTTGGCGCGTTTGGGCGCGTCATCAGTCAGTGATGCCGAGTTGCTCGCTATTTTTCTTAGAGTGGGTGTCAAAGGCAGTAGTGCGATAGAGGTGGGTAGAAAATTACTCAAAAAACATGGGAGCCTGAGTGAGCTTGGAGGTCTGACAGTAAGGGAGCTCTCATTGGAGCATGGATTAGGCCCTGCGAAGGCAGCTCAGCTGCTTGCGGCATTTGAGCTAGGTGCCCGCACTGCGAATGAAAAGATGGCTCGGACTCCAATGAACAGCTCGGACGCAATTTACGATGCCGTTGCACCAAGAATGGCATACGAGCGGAAAGAACATGTTCTTATCATATTATTGGACAGTAAGTTGTGTGCCATTCGAATGATAGAGCTCAGTGTTGGTAATGCAAACATGGCTCTTTGCGAACCACGTGATGTGTTACATCATGTGCTAATCAATTGTGCGTCTGCATTTGTATTAGTTCATAATCATCCCTCCGGTGATCCGAGCCCGAGTAAGCAAGATATCCATTTAACACGAAACCTCGCTGAGGCATCCAGTATCCTGCGTGTTCGCTTTGTTGACCACATGATTATTGGAAGGCCTGCAGATAATCGAGCCCAACCGTATTACTCATTTGTATCAAATGGAAGGATCTAGTAGTGACGAATAAGTGAAAAACTTGCACAACTATGAATTATTTATCTCTTGTTTTCTCATTCACAATTGTG
>DPWT01000046.1 GCA_003527555.1 Verrucomicrobiales bacterium
ATTCTCTGGGAAAAATTTGATCGTTATGTTGAAGGCTCGGATTTTGCTGTATGGGCCATGAGCATAGCCCGGTTTTGTATTTTAAATTGGCGCCGTAAACAGTCTCGGCTGGCTTTACCGCTCGACGATGACGTCTTGATTAAGCTAGCCGATGAATCGGTCAAAGTAAGCTGCGAATTTGATGATTTGCGGGGATACTTGAGAGATTGCTGCACAATAATTCCCTCTCAAATAATGAAGGTGTTACATGCACGCTACAATCGTGATGAAAAAGTTTCCAGCATTGCTAAAAGAAAAAACAAAAGCGTCCGCTCAATTTATCTCACCTTACAAAAGGCACACAACATGCTGCTTGATTGCGTAGAACGAAAAATGGGCCGCTCATTACAATAAAAATATCAGATATGAAAGCTGACGCCTACCCATCCAAAGAAGTCGACAAATTGGCACTTTTGGCCAGTGACGGGGCACTGGATAAAGATCAAACAATTATCTTTCGTGATATGATCATGAACGACCCCATAGCAAGAAGAAGGATTACCCGCTCTTTTTACCTACAATCGTGTCTGGGAGAAGAGCTCAAATCCCTAGAACTCGTAAATACCCAACCAAAAAAAGTTCAGCTAACAATGCGGCTTGCCGCGATAGCAGTTCTTATTTTAGCAGTGGTTATTGTATTCTTTGTATTACCGAAAACAGGTCAAAATGATACTGAACCCACCATGGCTATCGGTATTACCGAAAACAAAAATGTTGCCGTTATCAGCAAACACGTTGATGTCGCTTGGGGTAATGACACGAGCTTAAAAAAATCCAAACGGAAGTCACAAATACCTCTCGAGCCATGTATCATAGAAATCGAATCGGGCTTAGTGCAAATTGACTTCTTCCACGGCGCTACGGTTTTATTAGAAGGCCCGTCCAAGTTCCAGGTGATCAATTCTGAACAAGGGAGACTTATTCATGGCAAGCTCTGTGCTGATGTCCCACCCCCAGCTATTGGTTTTGAGATTCTTACAGGCGGCTTCAAGGTAGTCGATCTTGGCACTTCCTTTGGCATGAGTGTCGACTACGAAGGCTCAGGTGAAGTCCATGTTTTTGACGGGGAGGTCGAAGTCTGGCACCCCGAAGAGGATAAACAGATATTACTTCAACAGGGCCAATCAATAAGCATACGAGGGAATTCTGTTGTAGTAGGCAAATCACGTTCCCAAGTGTTCACCCGATCAGAGAGCTTAGATTATAAAGTTGAAAGAAAAATCACTGAATCAAACCAAATATCCAAGCAACTTATTGAGGACGAGGATGTGGTTTTGTATTACACGTTCTCAGGTGCTGATCACTGGGCAAGAAAAGTGAAAAATAAAGCTATCCATGGCAGAAAGGGTACCGACGGTGCAATTGTCGGCTGTCACACAACACAAGGTCGTTGGCCAGGAACACAGGCTTTGGGTTTCAATAGCTCATCAGACCGAGTCAGACTTAATCTACCTGGAAAATTCAAGGATATCACAATGATTACTTGGGTGAAGATGAAAGATGTTCTGGGTGAGAACTTGGCATTATTAAATCCAGAAACCGAACAAGATCATTTTCTACATTGGAGTATCATTTCCTCAAAAACAAAAGAACTGCAACAACTGCATTTTTCCGAAACAAGTCAGGCCAAAGGTCTCATTAGAGGCAGAACTCATTATCACTGTAATAAGAATCTGCATCAGCAGCTGCTAACTGGTGAATGGGCTCATCTTGCCCTTGTCTATGATACGCAGAGAGGAAAAGTTAAGCACTACGTTAATGGTAAGCTAGTCGGGACAAACGACATCAAAAAAGTCAATCCGCTGAAAGTTGGAATTGCAGACATCGGTAATTGGCCACAAGAAGAGTGGGCCAAAGGAACAAAATTTGAAATACGACATTTGGTAGGCTCCATGAGCAAATTCCTAATTGCCAAAAGAGCTTTTTCAGAAACCGAGATCCAACATATCTATGAAACAGAAAAACCTTAAGACCATAAAACAACCGAGTAAAATTTGTTTCACATCAGAATCCACTCCAAACACAAATTTCATATTGCTCTAACGCCTCATCATCATAGTTCAAAATACTACAAAGACTTTCAGTTAATCATTCCCATCATGCTTGTTTCTGCCACGCTGAACTCATGAAGAGACTCCGCCAACGTATTGACACGTTGCTGAAATCACCCGAATACCGTCCACTCAACAAGTCTGAGTTCGCACGTAATCTCCGGGTCAAACCCAACGAACGCGCTGCTTTGCGTGAAGAACTTCTCCGATTGGAGAATAAAGGCATCATCGTAAGGGGGAAAAAAGGTCGGTTTTCACTTCGCTCTAAATCATCTAAAGGGCCCAAAAAGGGTAACCAAGCACTCCTCATCGGCACTCTTCGATTTCAGAGCAACGGTAACGCATGGTTCTACCCCGATGCGAACGACGCTACCAACGAGGCCGCCGGCATGGACCTCAAAAAGTTTTCTCGCATATTTGTCTCATCCCAGAAAACAGGAACCGCCATGAATGGCGACCAAGTGGCCGTGCGAATTGATCGCATCGGCCAGCCAGAATGGACCAAGCACAGACGTGGAAAAAACCACCGTGCCGCCGGCATGGCCAAACCCGACGATGAGGCAGCTGGATACGTTGAAAAAATCATCGAACGCGGTATGGCACGCATCGTTGGCACCTATTTCCGCCGCGGAAAATTTGCCCATGTGCAACCGGACGACCTTAAAATCCCAGATGTCAATATTGAGCGCGACTCCTTACCGCAGGATAAAAAAGACGGCCCGAAGTCCGGTCAAGTCGTTGCCGTGGAACTCACAAGATGGGATAACCCGAACTCAAAACCCGTCGGTAGAGTCACCGAGGTGCTAGGTTGGCCAGACACTCCAGGCATCGATATGCTTTCCATCGTGCACAAGCACGGACTACGTGATGAATTCCCCGATGATGTGTTAGATGGGGCAAAACGTTTTGGCGATCACGTCACCGAGAAGGATATTGACGGACGCGACGACTGGCGAGAGCTCCCCGTCATCACCATCGACCCGCATGATGCCAAGGACTTTGACGATGCCATCTCCGTGCAGAAGACCAAAGATGGATGGCAACTCGCCGTGCACATCGCCGATGTTTCGCACTATGTAAAACCCGGCTCTGCACTCGACAAGGAAGCAAGTGGGCGTGGCAACTCGACCTACATGGCGGATCGCGTCCTTCCGATGATCCCACGCGAGCTGTCCAATCATCTTTGCTCGCTAATGCCGGAGGTTGATCGACTCACCCAGTGCTGCCTGATGAAGGTGAATCAGGACGGCAAAATTCGCTCTGCTCGGTTTACTCGCGCCGTGATCCACTCTAGCAAACGGTTCACTTACGAAGATGCCCAAGACATTTTGATGGCACCGGATAAAAACCGGGGCGACACCATCACCGATATGCTACATGAGGCGTGGAGCTTGGCATCGTTACTCAGAAAACGGCGATTCGAAAACGGCGCTCTAGATCTCGATATGCCGGAAGTCAGCGTTGTGTTAGACAACAAAGGAAAGCCCACAGGAATCGAAAAAAGCGATTATAACGAGTCCCACCAGCTGATCGAGGAGTTCATGCTCGTTGCCAACGAGTCAGCCGCCAAGTTACTAAAAAACCGAGGCCAGACAACGATTTACCGAATCCACGAGGATCCTGATCCCGACCGATTGAATGAATATGCTGAACTCGCTCGACTGCACGGATACAAACCTGGCAACTTGACCAACAAAAAGCATGTCCAAAAATTGCTGGATGATGCCAAAGGGTCACTTGAAGAACCCGCTATCAAGATCGGCTTATTAAAATCACTCAAGCGCGCCGCCTATTTCCAAGACCCGCTCGGTCACTACGGATTATCAAAAGCCGACTACTGTCACTTCACCTCCCCGATCCGCCGCTACGCCGACCTCATCGTCCACCGCGCTCTACAACCTCACCTCGGCAACCCCCCAGAGAAACGTGACCGACTGCCCTCGCCCGGCGAGGCCGCGCAGATCGCCCAGCACATTTCCGAAACCGAACGCACCTCAGCCGAGGCGGAAAACGAATCACGCAGACTGAAAATGCTCCAGTACCTACACATGTGCTCACTGGAAAAAGACCCGCCTGTTTTCAAAACCGTGGTCACCGACGTTCGCCACTTCGGCCTGTTTGTGGAAGCCATCGACATCATGACTAAGGGGCTCATCAAGAGTGAAGACTTCAGCCCCGGCGAATGGCGCTTCGAAGCCAATCTCCTACGCTTCACAGGACCTAATGGTCACAGCTACCAAGTCGGCCAGCAATACGACTGCATCGTCGCCAACGTCGATATGGAACGCCAGATGGTCGACTTTAAATTCGTCGAGTAGATTATGATAATGATTGTTAAGGTGATGAATGAGCGCCATCACATCCGCACCAGCCCCAAAGCCTCAAGCGCTTTCACCAAATCGGCAGGCAGTTGTCCTTTGCTCCGCTCCCCCATCTCAACTCGGGTGCGCACAAGCACACCCTCGACATGAGATTCACATGCCACAAGAATTCGCATGGACTCGTTAACCAAATCCCAGTTGGTATCATTTTCCAGCGCTTGCCAGCCGCAGCCACGGATCGCATCCAGAATCTGTAGCCTATCTAACTTGTCACCACCATACCACCATTGCGCCTCATAGTCGTTGAGGCGCTCCATGCGATCAATGAGCATACACTCCCTTTTGCGAGAGGCTTTGCGCACCCGCCCTCTCCATCGCAAGCTATACATCAAACGCGCAAATGAACGCACACGCGGCTGCACCAATGCGGCAACGCCTAACCAAAATTTAGCGCCTAAATGATCAAACCCCACGGGTAAAGGACGAGTCGGCTGCATATTAGTGCATAGTTGCTGATATCCTGCTGTAGCCATTAATCCATGATAAATGACTGCACCACTGTCGGCGGCCATCGCTCCACCTGCATAGACTCGACCCTTCCAGCGTGCGCCACCACCGCGGACAAAGCGCTTTGGATAATCACGCATAAGCATGGCCTCCGCCTTCCCGTAGCCGTATTGCTGCTTAAAATATCGCCATATTGATGTCCGACGCCGGTGCCATACGAATGCAGCACCACAGAAGCCTAATTTGTAACCTCCATCCCGCAGACGCCAACAGAAATCAACATCGTCGCCTGCAACACGATATTGCACACTAAAGCCACCGATCCTCTCCAACACTTGTTTCTTAACCACCAGATTACAACCCGGCAGATGCTCCGCTTCGATATCACCCAACAAAACATGAGAAGGCGCACCCGGCGCACACGCAACCACCGCTTCATGCACATCTTCCTTGTCTTCGGGTATGGGTGGCAAGTTTGGTCCACCACATGCATCCCAGTTGTATGTTGAAAAAGAGTATGCCAACCAGGTCAGCCAAGCGGCATCCGGTTCGCAATCGTCATCCGTATAAGCGATGATCTCTCCCTTCGCTTCTTTAGCACCCAGATTTCTAGCAGCACTTAGGCCCACATGCTCGGTGCGCAACAGCCTGACACCATGATATTTTCCCACCACAGCCGCCAGATCATCGTCTGATCCGTCATCCACAACAATCACCTCATAATTAGCGTAACTCATCGCGCAAGCGGCACGCAGGCAAGCATCCATCCTTCGTGCTCCATTGTGCGTGCAGACGACAACTGAAAACATCAGCCCGTCAACGACATCCAACCCATGCTCCGGGGAACGTATTTCTGGCAACACGCTGCTCAGAGCATCCAAAGCGGGCTTCGCTTTACCACTACGATCGGTCACCCCGAACGACCACTCATTCATAACACGGTTTTGAAACCACCAATCGCTCCACGCATAGGCCGTGACACCAGCCATGCCAGTTAGTAAGCATTCCTGCAAACACCACTCAAACACATCACTCTGATCACTTTCACTGCTGCGCTGTGTATCTAAACCAAACTCACTAACTATCACAGGCCTATCACCCGACACATTATGCAAGCGTGGCAGATACGCTGAGAATTTATTCCTTTCCTCAAGAAAAACATTCATGGCTGTAAAGTCTGCATTATCTGGTTCAAGGAACTCCGTTGTCGGAAAACTGGCATACGCAAAAAGCAGTTGAGGGCATTGTTTTTTGCCAATAGCAATGAGTTCCTCAATTGCGGCACGCACATTCTGCACTCCCATCCAGCGTACCATGTCCACTGGTATTTCATTAGCAACAAACACTCCGGCAAGCGCAGGATGGTCACCCCATACACTCAACCCTTCTGTAAGATTCAATCGTGCCGCAGAATAGACGGACGGATTGGAAATAAAATCACAACACGATTGCCACTTTAGTCCGGCAAAAACCCACAGGCCAGCATTCCATGCTGCATCTAAAAGTCTAGGCGACGGCACATCGTATAGCCTCACCGCATTGAATCCTGCCGATGCTATCCGCATCATTTCCATGGCATCATCAGCCACAGAATCTGGTCTAAGATCAGGAAATGGCCCATATGTGACCATTTTCAAGAACACACGCTCGCCGCCATCGCCAGAGGATCGGAAAAACTTTCCGTCTACCTGTAATCGTTTCATTTCCTTCAGAGGCACGTCGCAGACTAAAGTTTTTAATCCTAAACTCCAAATACCAATTTACAAATTCCGGAACCCTGACGAGACACAGGCAATTTGGAGTTTGGCATTTTAAACTTAGAACTTTAAAACCCCATGTGCTCAAGACCACCGACTTCGACTACCACCTCCCCGAGAAACTTATTGCCAGCCGTCCGCTCGTCGAACGAGCTGCATCCCGCATGATGGTCATTGACCGTAACACGGGAGAGATCGAGCATCATATGTTCACAGATTTCTCAAGTTATCTGAAGCCATACGATCTGCTCATACTTAACGACACTAAGGTCACACCCGCACGCTTTTTTTCCAATGATGGAAATATTGAAATCGTTTGCACCCACAAACTTGGCGAACTCGAATGGGAGTGTCTAGTCAGACCTGGGAAAAAAATGAAACCCGGACGCAGCATCAAAATCGGCGAAGCGACGGGAACCGTCGAATCTGTGTTAGAAAATGGTAATCGTATCATCCGCTGGGACCAACCTGTCGATGAGGAAGCCCACGGCCGTCTCGCCCTACCACATTACATGAACCGTGAAAGCGATCCTGCAGACCGCGACCGCTATCAAACCACCTTTGCGCGTGAAGAAGGTGCCATTGCCGCACCCACCGCAGGACTTCATTTCACCCCTGAAATTCTCTCTGAAATCAACCACACATTTCTTACACTCCACGTCGGAGTTGGCACCTTTCGCCCAATCAAAGCAGAATATGTAAAAGATCATAACATGCACTCCGAACGCTACTCACTCAGTGCAGAAACCGCAGACCGTATCAATACAACACGCGAGCTGGGTGGACGCATCGTATCAACAGGCACCACATGCACCCGGGTGCTCGAAAGCATTGCCCAATCGCAAATGACAAATCTCGGACACATCAGCTCCACACGTGGCGAAACTGATATTTTCATCAATCCACCCCATGATTTCAAAATAGTTGACTCTTTACTTACAAACTTTCACCTCCCGCAGAGCACACTGATCATGCTTGTGTCCGCCTTCGCGAATCGAGAGTTGATCCTTGAAGCCTACGCCAAAGCGGTCGAAGCTAAATACCGCTTCTTTTCCTACGGCGACTGCATGCTGATTGTTTAGCTAAAACAACAACTCTTATAACTGCTTCCATACACCGCTTGTGAGCTGCACCCAAGTTCCTTTGGGAGCAACTTTGCGGATACTTTTTGCACGAGCTTTTGCAACTGTGGTGACTGATGATTTTGTCATCGCAGCAATTGATCGATAAACCGTTTTGCGGTCAGTATTCTCAGCAGCAAGTATCCTAGCATTAGCTGCAGACACTGCCTTACGAGCAGTGAGATATCCTAGGTTGTTCTCACCGAAAGATCCATTTTTTTTCATAGCGACTACTTTACCGAGGCGCTCGGACATGCGCGCTTTAACCTCTGAAAGATCAGCGGCTTGAACGTGCGCAGTGAATCCAGATAATAGAGTGATCAATGCAATAAGGTAAATACGGTAATGTTTCATGACTGGTTAGAATTTTTAATTAAAATAAGTTACTTGGCTATTGTCTTTTCCTTAGCATCGAGATCCCCAAAGAAGTTGTCTAGTTCGCGTTCTACGGTGACGCGCACATTGACGTTGATTTCAATAGGCTTCACTTCGATGGGTTCTACCGTTACTTTGGCACAGCTTGATAAACTAGCCATCAAGAGGGCAGCCAGAGCGGAGCATAGAGAAAAATAATTAGATTCTTTCATAGGCTTCTAAACAATAAGACGCAGGTTATGGCTAAATATTCACAATTACAGCCCAAAGTTCAACTTGTCTCGATGTCTAAGCAGCAAGTCAAAGAAATTCACCGTATCATCATCGGGCTTAAACCCATTGATATTGAGATGAATCGGCGGTGAACCCGGCACACTTGGCGCTTGCCCACGCAGCTTAAGTACCATCGCCTTATTCTTATCCATAGGATCAAACAAACGAATATTTAGCACCTGGAGTTCGAGGTTTTTTAGCGAGTCCTCGACCATTTTCATACTTTTATATTCTTCCGTCTTGGGGTTCATTCCTGCACTAAATTTGTTACCTACATCATAGCGCAGTTTTGCTCGGCTACTGGGTGTTAAATACATATCACCACGCACTGAACGGAACTCTCCATCGATATTCTGCAATGGCAATAGCCCATCAATTTTGCCCGTGATTGATCCGTCAAAATCTGGGAATAGATTAGCGAGTTGGGCAAGATCTAGCCCCTCCATACGCAATTGCATCTGGTAATTACCATCACCTCCTGGCATCATAACTGAATCCATTTTAACGATGCCACCAAGCGCGCTCAGCGCAGCATTCTGCACCGCAATATCACCATTGGCGAGGAGCTGATAATCCAGCCGCAGGTTGGTCATCTCGGCATCAAACGCTTTGATTTTCTTTGCCGTGACCCGATGAAACCCGTCCGTCCTTATCTCTTTTAGTGAACTCAGCCTAATGTCTCCGCTCAGACCTTCAAGCACTAGACCATCGTCTTCCATCGTCAGTGTACCACCAGCAATTGACGCCATCAGTTCACCATCAAAATCATCATCATTGCCAGTGTTGAAATCCATTTTCATACTCACCTTCCCTGCAATGGTTTTGCCCTGCATCGCCTCAACAAGCATTCCCCCATTACCTACAGGGTGTTTAAGGTCGGCAGAATCAATTTTTAACCATCCCTTAAGATTCCACTTGTCACCTTGAGTCTCACGATCATGCCAATAGGAAAACGGAATTTCATTCTCACTAATGAATGTTTTACCATGAGCATGAACTTGATCTTCACTGACTTGATAAAACACCGATGTGTCAGCAAGCAGAATTTCGAGACCATCTTTTTCACCATAAAGTTGCAGGTTTTTCACCTCACCTTTCAGAGTAGCTTTATCCACACCAATGTTCCCCTTTCCGGTAATCAAAATGGGTTTTTTTGCTTCGTGCACGAGATCATACCCAAGTGAATCCATGCCCGCCACAGTGATTTTTTTTGCTGCAAAATCTAGCGTGTAATGACTTGGTTCTTCAGTATTCGAATCCGCATCAGGCCGAGGCATAATCTCTAGTCTCATCATTCCATCAACCCCTACCGCTTTCAGCTTACCCTCTAAAAAAGCTATCTCTGCATCACTGATTTGGGTAGTCAAGGCGCCACGAAATGGCTCATGGGAACCCAGTGAAAAATCCATCTTTGTGTAACTAATTCCATTAACTGAAACATCATCTAACGTATCTGTCATAGAATCTAACAACGGAAGAGACTCATGATGCTTAATTGGCCCTACACCCAACTCACCTGTCATTATCCACCGCTCATCAAACTGCTCCTTAAAACTGTGCTCATAGACAAAAGGAATTAATGTATGCCCATTAGAAAAAGAGCCATCAACCTTGAGTCCATCATCGACTAATGAAAACTTAGCATTACCAGCATCAAGGCTAACAGATCGATCATTGTATTCGCCGGTCAAATCTAGCTGATTTACAGAGCCTATGAGTTTGACTGAATCATCGTTCCATACAATGGATGTTTTCCACTGAGGCACGCCTGCCGTTTTGAGATTCAATTCACAACCAGCGAGCAAGCTTGCTGGTAATGATAAGGTATCGGTAACACCTGAGAACGTGACCTCACCACTACCTGTAAATTTCATATCAAGATGCATGCTTACAGCACGGCTGATTGCTCTGATCGAATTTTTGTCATCATTAAAAACCACACGATCGAGCTCAGCCACAACCACCAATGGCGAAGGGCTATCTCTGATAACTTGAAAATCACCGCTAAAATCTGCCCTGCCAATATCTATACCCTGAGGTATTAAGGGCGTTTTTAGAGTTAATATGGTCTCAATCAAATCAACAAATCGATCTGGTATATCTGTCGTAGAACTAATGGATACGTCCGACTTATCACCCTGATGAATGATACGGGTCATGAAACTATAGTCTCTCCCTTCTGCGCTAAGTGATAAATTATGCGCCGCGGACTGGCTAAGATTGATATCAATTTTATCAACTCTGTGCATCCGATCTCCATTCACGATTACCATAGTGGCGTCTCTGGCACGAACGCTGTTTAGATGATTAAATACACTAGGCATAGTGTGTACTAGAGCATATGAATCACCCCCCGACTTCTCTGTTTGCTGAGTTGAAATATATAACTCAGCAATGAGCCCATCAATCTCGACATCCTCAACCCGGCTATCAAGCAGACCAGTTAAGTCATAGCTGACTGATAACCCATCTGCTTTTACTTCCCAACCTTGATCAGAAATAACCAAGTTCTCAATCAATGCCTCGTTCCACCCAATTTTGACGACTTTTAAATCAGCCTGACCCAGCCCTGCATCTGCAATCATACTTGGTATCACCCTCTCGGCGATACGCGGCAAAAACCCCCAAACGATCACCCCTAAAACAACCACAAATACCAACATACTCAGCAAGACTCGTCTCAACCACCGAGTTGGCTTAATCTTTTCAAATTCTCCACTAGAATCACTCACACATAAGAGAATGCTACAGAGAGCAACACATCTCAAACAAATCAACCCATCAAGATGTGTTGATTTGTTTCTTGTGTGCTGATGTTTTTTGGCTAACTTGCTGCCGCCAACCATGCCAAGACCTGATAAAACTGACGAACTGACTAAAACCCTAGAGGAAAAAATCTTAATCCTCGACGGTGCTATGGGCACAACGATTCGTAGCTACGGATTGCAGGAAAAAGACGCACGCGGTAAACAATTTGCAGACGCACCCAAGGATTTGCTCAATAATGGCGATATTCTCTCACTGACGCAATCAGAAGTGATCTCGGATGTTCACTGCAAATTTCTTGAGGCCGGCTCAGATATCATTGAGACCAATTCTTTTTCCGGCACCTCGATTGCTCAATCAGAGTTCTTCATCGAGGACCCTCGTGAATCAGGGGCTGGACGTAAAGATCCTGATTTTTACCAAAAAGTAATCGATGACCCCTTCCTAAAAAATCTTGCATGGGAAATCAACTTGCAATCAGCACAGCTAGCCCGCTCCGCATGTGATGCCGCGGAGACTAAAACAGGGATCAAACGCTATGTCGCCGGCGCCATTGGCCCAATGACAGTAGGACTCAACAACGCGGCGGTGGATCCAGATGATCCAGGATTTCGAACTGTCACGTTCGATCAAGTATATGAAGATTACAAACGCCAAATACGGGCTCTCGTCGAGGGTGGTGCAGATATTCTAATGGTGGAGACTATCTTCGATGCACTCAATTCAAAAGCTGCCTTGGTAGCAGCACAGGATGTATTTGAAGAAGACGGATTTAATCTTCCCATGATTATCTCTGCCGCTGTCGGTCGTGGCGGTGAAACCATGATTTCTGCGCAAAAAATCGAAGCTTTTTGGAATGCCGTGGCTCACATAAAGCCGCTAGCCGTTGGCCTCAACTGCTCACTCGGGCCCGACGAGATGCGCCCCTTCATCGCTGAACTCAGCAATGTAGCAGATACATTTGTTTCCTGTTACCCAAATGCTGGAATGCCCGACGCACTGTCAAAAACGGGTTTCCCTTTCTCACCTCAAGATATGCAAGATAAGCTTCTCGACTTCTCGAAAGCAGGTTTCATCAATCTTGCTGGTGGCTGCTGCGGCAGCACGCCAAAGCATATTGCGGCCATAGCCAAAGCCGTTAAGGACGTCACCCCTCGCAAACGACCTGTTATTGAGCCAATGCTCAGGCTCTCTGGCACAGAACCCTACAATCACACCACGAATAAGAATTTTCTGATGATTGGTGAGCGCACCAATGTAGCTGGGTCTCCTGTATTTAGGAAAATGATCCAAGAGAATCGACTCGAAGATGCCCTCGCAGTGGCACGACAGCAAGTCGATAATGGTGCTCCGGTTATTGATATTTGCTTTGATGACGGCCTGATCGATGGCGTGGATATGATGACTCGTTTTCTCAATCTCGTTCAGTCTGAACCCGATATTACTAAAGTCCCGATCACAGTAGATTCCTCAAAGTGGGAAATCATACTAGCAGGACTAAAATGCATGCAGGGTAAGGGTATTGTTAATTCAATCTCCCTCAAAGAGGGGGAAGAGACCTTCAAACAACAAGCAAGAACGATTATGAAGTTCGGCGCAGCCGCGGTAGTAATGGCATTTGATGAAAATGGACAAGCCGCTACCTATGAGGAAAAAATTCGTATCTGTGAGCGTGCCTACCACATCCTTGTAGATAAGGTGGGTTTTAACCCGCAAGATATTATATTTGATCCTAACATTCTCACCGTTGCCACAGGTATCGAGGAGCATAACAACTATGCTGTGGACTTTTTCAAAGCCACCAAATGGATTAAGAAAAACCTACCGGGCGCCAAGATCTCTGGCGGTGTATCCAATGTTTCGTTTTCTTTCAGAGGAAACAATCCAGTGCGGGAGGCCATGCACGCAGCATTTCTCTACCATGCAGGTAATTCAGGCATGGACATGGGCATCGTCAACGCAGGCATGTTAGAAGTCTATGACGAAATCAAACCCGACATGCTAAAGCATGTCGAAGATGTTCTGCTCAACCGTGATTCAGATGCAACTGAGAGAATGCTCGATTTTGCTGAACAGTTTAAAGGCATCAAAAAGAAAACCCAGAAAGAGGATCTCGCATGGCGTGATGAACCGTTAGAAAAACGTCTTGAATATGCCTTACTTAAAGGGATCGACACCTTCATCACGGAGGACACTGAGGAAGCGAGACAAAAATATGATAAACCTCTGCATGTGATTGAAGGCCCACTCATGGATGGTATGTCCGTAGTGGGGGATCTCTTTGGCGCCGGCAAAATGTTTCTCCCGCAGGTAGTTAAATCCGCACGCGTGATGAAAAAATCTGTTGCTTACCTTGAACCATATATGGAAAAGGAAAAAGAGATCAAAATAGCCGCCATTTCGAAGGAGCTGATGGCTGGTGATTCCAATCTCACAGATACAAGTGCTAGATTAAAAGCAGAGAAATCACTCACTGCTGGGCGCATACTCATGGCGACAGTTAAAGGCGATGTACACGATATCGGAAAAAATATCGTTGGCGTGGTTCTCGCCTGCAATGGTTTCGAAGTTATCGATATGGGCGTGATGGTGCCATGTGAAAAAATCCTTGAAGTTGCAGCGGCACGACAAGTCGATGTCATAGGTCTCTCCGGCCTAATAACTCCGTCCCTTGATGAAATGGTTAACGTCGCCAAGGAAATGGAACGGCGTGGACTAAATACACCTGTATTAGTAGGAGGTGCTACTACCAGCCCTGCACACACAGCAGTCAAGATTGCGCCACATTACTCAGGATCTATCATTCATGTGTTAGATGCCTCACGATCCGTGCCAGTAACCACCGCCTTACTAAGCGATGAGCAACGTGAAACATTACTTCAAGACACAAAAGAAAAATACCAAAGGCTACGAGACAACTTCAATAAAAAGGATAAACCAACTATCAGCATTGAAGATGCGCGCTCAAAAAAAATTGATATTGACTGGGAAAGTTACTCCCCTCCTGTGCCTGAATTCATTGGCACACGTATTATTGCAAATCAATCACTGCGAGAACTAGTCAATTATATCGACTGGACCCCGTTCTTCCACGCTTGGGAGCTACGAGGAGTTTGGGATCGC
>DPWT01000048.1 GCA_003527555.1 Verrucomicrobiales bacterium
TGCTGTCGTAATCTCGAACAGCCCGCGACCATGGTCAAACTTCAGGGTGCGGTCGTCCTGGAGTGTCAGGAAAGCGGGTCCCTCGACCACTGCGCGGATATCATGGGGCAGTTTTATTTCTGCCACTCCATGCTGGATGACGAGTGTAGAGCCTTCTACCAAGGTATTGCTCCTGAGATTTTTGTCCTTGGAGGCATGAGAAAGGGCATAGGCCGATCCAGAAGCCACTTGGAAGGTCGCGAGGCGCGGCGTGGGATCAGGGGTCGCAATCATCCATAGCACCGCGCCGACGATCACGATCGCCGCGGCAGCGGCAAAGACAGAGAGGCGGATAGCCTTGCTGCGTTGGTCTTGCAGCACACGCTCGATGGGGACAGGAGTCGATTGATTGATCGTTTTTTTAGCGGCAAAACGGGTTTCAAGGCAGCTGTGTATCTGTGCGAGCCTGCGCCACGTTGCGCGTGCCTCAGGACTGGCGATCAGTTCCTGATCCAACTCTGCAGCTTCCTCAGCGGTGAGATCACCGTCGAGCATACGCAGCATCTGAGATTCGAGGTTGTCTGGCTTCATTACGATTTACTGGAAAGTGTGTTATCGATACAGCGCTTGAGTGATTCACGGATGCGTAACAGCGCGATGCGCAGACTGCCCGCAGTGCGTCCACTGCGCGATGCGTAATCCTCCAGCGAGTGCCCTGGTGTGTAGCGTTCTTCTATCAACTCGCGTTGCCCTTCATTAAGCTTTCCGAGACAGGTGTCCAGAGCCGCGTGGATTTTTTCCTCGTTGGTTTCATAAGATCCGTCATTGCTGAGCAGATCGACCAGCTCTTCTGAAAACATGATTCGCTGATCGCGCCGGGCGCGGTCACGCTGGCGATGCACCTCGTAGCGGGCAATTTGAAAACTCCAGGCAAGGAAATTGGTGCCATGCTCAAATTGATCACGCTTATTCCAGAGCACCACGTTGGTTTCCTGCAGCACATCTAAAACATCCGGGCTTCCCGGCATCAGCGACACAATAAATGCACGCAAGTTCCCCTGATGTTCCGTCAGGAGCTTGATGAATACCTGAAGGTTTTCAGGATTCTTGCGATTTGAAAACATACTCATTGAATAACCGAATTTAGTCCGGTTTCGTTACAGAAAAATTACATGTCGCCAGGTGATTGTGAGTTAGAGGTGTTGGAGTATGGACGGCTTGCCTCCGCACTCTAGTATGACAATCCTTATTTCTTTGTCTCCAAGATCTTAGAAATTTTAATCAAAACTTGTTCGGCGAGTTTTGCCGATCCTTTCGGCGTGTAATGCACATCGCCAGGTTTGGTAAACATGTCCGGTGCGAACGATGCCGACAACTTGTGCAGGTCATTGATCGCCACGCCGTGCTTTTTCATCACACGCGCGGCGGCAGCGTTGTACTTGATGTCATCGCCAACTACCCTGCCAGCCTCGCCCTCGGGCACAAAGGTCGTGCTTGCCCAGATCAAAGTCGCCCCGGTCTTTTTGAGACGGACGACGAGTTTTTCGATGTTCTTTTCATACTCAGGAAGCGGCGTGGAAAGTGTGCCTTTAATCTTGTCGCGTCGGCCTTGAGTTTTTGATTCCGGATGGCGGTAACAGAGATCCCACAGCCCCCAGTTGAAGTGAATGACGTGCCATTTTTTATCGCCAAGCCATTTATCAATTTGAGCGAGCCCACGTGGAGTATCACCGCAGTTGGCTTTCGGGCGGAAAACGTTAGCTTTTCCTTCAAGGCCCTTGCGAACCTGTCTGGTGTAGCCAATGGAGATGGAGTCGCCTAGAATCAGGACATTAGGTAACTTCGCTTGGGCATTAGCCTCCTCGGTCATACCTTTTCGATCCTCCTTGGGCGTTGTAAATTCCTCGGCATGTGAGGTGGACGACAGGCAGAGAGCGCTGAGCCCAAGGACAACTGCCATTCTGGTAAACATACCACCCTTAAGTTTTATAAAATTCAATTTAGCCATCAATTCCATACTTCCCGAAATACACCGAAGAGAAATAAACGCCGTAATTATTTTTAGTTCTTTCATCTCAATGCCAAGCACCCGCAAGAAGCTCATTGAGGCGGGTTTTCTCAGCAGTGCTCGTCTTACACAAAAACCCGCTGTTATGTGCAAAGTGCACGTCCGGCTCGTCCTGCACTCGGGTGAAATCGAGCTGCGGATGGTCTTGGAATCTGGCGATGCCGTAACCATCACCTCGGCTGTCCGGATAAACAATCGCAGCAATTTCGTTTTCCAGTCCGATGACAAAAATATAGCGGGCGAGCCCGCCGGATGCGTCATCGATGATATCGTCTGCACGTGGCAAGCAAAGCGCACTGAAATCGCCATTCGATGTAGAAACCTCCCAGCGCTCCACGCGGGTGCTTACGTAGTTAATTTTCTCGCGTACGCCTTCAAGGTATTCGATCAGGTCGCTGCCGATCATACGCATTAGTTCATAGATTGGCTCTCCGGGGTTGTGGTTTGCCGACTGTGCAAATCGACGCAGCATAGTAATATCGATCGGCGAGCTAAGTCTTCCGACAATATTCCGCTCCACACCAAGCCATTCAGCTGTTTTGTTAGGGCCGCGGCAGTCAAACCATTCTGCGGGTTCGAGCCAATCGCAAAATAGCCGCGCATCGTCGTAAAGGCCTAGGTGTTTGAGCACGAGCGATAGCGCACAGGTCGGCACGTGGTCGCGCGGGAACTGGTGGTGATCAAAGTTGTTTTTCTCTGGCTCGTGCTGATGCCCCACATCAATCACACAGATGCTAGAATCATCTAGCTCATCATCAGAAGGGTCTTTTCTAACAATCGGAATAGGGTGTTTTGCCAGCATCACGGAGCAGGCAAGAAAATCATCCTTATGTGCGCCTCCGGGATGGGTGATGATGGATTGAATCGACATGCGTTCTGCATAGGGATCACAGGCATTGCTGTCCACCCTTTCCTTGCCATAGGCGCTTCCTATGCCCCCACTTTTTTGCCGAGCATTTTCTCGTAAAGGGCGATGTAGTTTGACGCTGTGGTTGTGTGATTAAAGCGGTTAGCAGATTCTTTCATGATGCGTGTGAGCGTCTTCTCCTTTTCTTGGAATGACCTGCGGTAGAACCCGATCGCTTCATCGATGCCCCACCGGAGCCCCTCTGGCCCGTAGTGCTGGAAGCGGAAACCGTTGCCCATCGTGCAATCATGATGCATATGCTCAACGGTGTCGTGGATGCCGCCAGTATCGTGAACAACGGATAAGGTGCCATATTTGGGGCTCACCATCTGGGGTAGCCCACACGGCTCAAAACGCGACGGCATCAGCATGAAATCCGCAGCCGCATAACCAAGCCGAGAGTCCGACTCCTTGAAATCCATCACAGCAACACGATCCTGCAAGTTGTGCATTTGTACGATAGTTTGGAAATGCGGGAAAAACTCACCATTGGCGATGATAGCAACTTGAAGCCCAATGTCTGAGTAGTCGGCTACCGTTTGGTAAAGAATGTCGGCCAATAGCTGGCAGCCTTTTTGCATGGGATCCAGACGTGATGGCCAGAACAACATTGGTGCATCTGGGTCCACATTTAGCCCAGCTTTTTCCTGGAGAGCACGTTTATTAATCGCTTTCCCCTCCATGACTTTCTCGTGATCATAGTTAAACGCAAGAGATGGGTCAGTAGCTGGATCATAAGAAACATCCGGAGCATTCAGAATGCCGCTCGCACAACCAGCATGCAGCTTGTTAGAAAGTTCATTGCGGATTGAATCAGGCACAAACGCATGTTTTCCTTCAACCACCTCGTGGAGAAAGGTTTCGCTCACCGAGTTTACATGGTCTGCCGCAAAAATTCCGGTTGCTAACAAATCCGTGGCATTTCCATCGCGCGATTCCTCATAGGAATGCGGTGGGTTTTCAAAATACATGTGGTTCCAGAATTCGGCGGCATCTATCCCGCGATCCTCGATTTCCGCCATGGTCAATTTTTCCGTATGGATATTGTGCAGGGTGAGTAGAGAAGGAATGTTGAATCGCCTTGCGGCGGCTGGAATAAGACCCGTCATCCAATCGTTACAATGAATAAGATCTGGCCTAACCTGTGGGATGATGTAGTTGATGACATCCCGCTGGAATGCAAGTGCCATGCGCAGGTTTTCATCGGCATAAACTTCAGCGCGGTGGTAGAAAACGCGATCTTCGGCAAGGTGTATACGTTCTTTCCCTAGGTTTTCCCTAACACGCTGGTATTCGCGGTTATGTACCTCTTGCACATCAAGGTTAAACATTCTCCTGTAGTTAGGTAGTGCAACATGAACATCAGCACCCTGATCATAGAGAGCGCTGACTAACGATGCAGAAACGTCTGCCATACCACCAGCCTTGGCGTGCATACGCTGAGCCATATTTCCCATACCTTTGGGCAAATAGGTGATTTCCGGTGTCACCACGAGGATTGTGGGACTATCGGGTAAGCCGTCAATTTTGGCCTCCGTTTTACCGGCAGCCTCAGTGACATTAGCTGTCAAACCCGTCATCTGTTTTTTCATTATTCATAAAAGATGTTACTATTCTCTATCTTCACTTAACACATAAACCAGCTTGTAGTCAGCGAGCAAGCTTGATGTTGATTATGACAGATTCGAAATAACAAATTAGGCTGCGGAATTTCTTCACGCAGCCTAGTAATGAGTAACGGGAGATTGCTTAGGTCTTGGGTCTACCTCGACGCGGTCTGCACGGTTGTTCCACGTCGTTCCTGACTTTTCTGAGCTGCATCTTCACTACGCTGCTTAACCCACGCGTAGTATTCTTTACCATCAATCACCTCTAGGGCGCCTTTCATATTAGCATGTGCTTCTCCACAAAGTTGGGCACAAACGACAAAAGTATCTATTTTTTCAACTGGCTTAAACCACATCGGGATTTCTTTTCCTGGTATGCAATCTTGTTGGATACGCATAGGGACAATGGCAAAGTTATGAATGACATCCAGTGATGTCACTTGTAGGATACTATTACGGTTTACTGGTAATCGAAGTGCTCCGTTTGCCACAAGAAAATCATCATAGCCATTTACGTCATCGGGATCTATACCGATTTGATTCTCCCCGTCGATGAGTGAATTATCAGTTCGCCCAAATATACCGTCGTTTCCAGGGTAATGATAAACCCAGCTATATTGCCGGCCAATCACACGCACTCGCGGTGCATCTTTATCATTTGCTACAACCCGCTCGAAGGTATCCGTACGCTCGGCCCAAAGCGGGAAAGCAAACCCAAGAAGAAACACGGCCTCAACAATAATCACACCAATTTCCAAGTGGGTAGAGACATGGCTTTTCACACCGGTGTAGGATGCTTTTGCTGTATTCTTGTGCCAAAACTTGATAATAGCGACGAAAAAATAAACCGTCCAGCCAATGAATAGCACCAGCATTAGCCAGTGGATGACGGCATTCATCTGGTCCACTTGGCCACCGTGTTCGGCGCTGTTTCCGGGAATAGCAAAAAGATCGAGAATAGACATATTGAGTTAGTGAGTAAGATTTACAAATCGCTAAGCGAGGGGTCAAAGTTCGCACGCTCACGCTTAGCGATACGAACAATAAATAAGATGATGCTGCAGAGAATGGGGATGATGAGTAGGAGCATGACAAGCATGGCGTATCCTGCTGCCACGGAGTCAAGATGATCCTTCCCTGTACCCATACAAACAGAACATGCAAGAACTTCTGGTAGTGCTGTGATTGTCATGATTATTAGATGTTGTGTGATTTTTTGTAGAATCTAACGCCATAAATCGGCAGGATAATTGCCGCCAGAGCGCATGTGCCTCCAAAAATTTTCATTCCTAGTGCGGGAGATGCCTCAAGCACGAATGCCCATAAAACAACAAACAAACAAAGCAACGTGGCTAGTGATATAAAGATGATATGGAAACCTTTTAGAGACATGTTTTGTAGTTAAGATGTTAAAATTAGCTATCTGCCAAAGAAACCCTCAAATTCGACGGGGTCTGAAAATGCTAGTCCGGTGATCAGCATCAGACAAACCGCAAAGAAAAGACCAAAACCAAAAAGCCAATAGATGAGTTTCTTTTCATGGTTGAGGTGCATAAATATTAACGCTACTAGTGTAGCCTTAAATAGTGCAATAAGCAAACCAATGACCATGTCTGCGGTTCCAAAGCCACGGGAACCGAAGTCAAGCCACTCGATTTTTGCAACTGCCACTGTAAGAACGGTGCAAACGAATAGCGCGCCACCAATTAATAAGTAGAGCTTTATATGCTTTTTGATTTGTTCTGGTGAGTCAGCCATTTGATAAGAAATTAAGATTTTTTTAAATTAGTTGTTCTACATGAGGTAGAGAATCGGAAAGAGGAAGATCCAAACGAGGTCAACAAAGTGCCAAAACAAGCCACCTACTTCCACTCGGTTGGCTAGCCATTCGGGCTTTTCTTCATACATTTTGCGACCAAAGAATAAATAATATGCAAGGACGAGAGCTCCAGCAATGACGTGCAGGCCGTGCAGACCAGTAATAGTAAAATAAGTAGCATAGTATGTATTCCAGCGAGGGCTAAATACAGACTCAAAACGTACCTGCGCACGCGGAACAACCACTTCTGGATAAGCCACCCCTTTTGAATCAGGATCACCATGTTTCTTATGAACTGGACCAGCAAAGCCCTCTATGTCTCCGGGGAAAAGCGCCTCAATCTCTTTATGATCTAGTTTTTCTATGTCTTCAATAGATTTGTCAGCTAGACCTGCTATCTCCTGCCAGTTGATGCGATAGATATCATTCTCTGTTGGCTTCTTACCCTTTGGCTCAAGGTATTCTACGAGCTTCTTGGTTACCACTTTATGTTTGGCCCAGACTTCACGCATGTTCTCGTTGCTCTTGAGAAGCCACGAATTTTTGATAGCCGTATCTTTGGGAATTCCTTTTTCCTCAGCTTTAGTTATGGTGTGACGAAAATCAATACCATCGACATTGATTGTTATTGAGCTGTCAGCAATAGTTCCAATAATCGATGTGTCATCTTTAAGCGTTAGTCTCCCAGCTTTACCCCGATTTTTGTTACTCAACCTACCCCAATAGGGATTAACAGATATGAGAGCTTCCTCATTGGAGACAAAATTCAATGCCGGCGTTTCGGCTTTAAAATCAGCATCTTTCTTCAGCTTTTTTAGCTCCTCGTCAACTAGACCCTTAAGCGTCTGGTCACCCACCAATTCATAGTATTTGACCCCTGGGTGCTTGGATTTGACGGTCTTCCACGCCTGACGGCCAAGTTCGATATTGATGTTGCTGTTGTGCGCAAGGGCAGCAAGAAAATCTTTTTTGGCCTGATCAATCAGTTCTTTAGTGATGGCAGTGCCTTGCTCGAGGACTGTCCCATCAGTAAGTTTCACATCATTTGCGAGACCAAAACCAGCCTTACTGTACTGTTCATCAAGAACATCAAAATAGATATCATCGACACGACTTAAACTCACGGTGAGCGATTTTGCCTTAATGTTGAGATTTTTATGTGCGCCGCCTACAGCATTTTTCTGCTTATGGGAATGGCCTTCAATCACCGTGTAATCATCCATGCGGATGGCTTGGTGATGAAACTTAGCATTGTATTCAACTCCTTTGAGCACCATGAACAGAGCCGCACAAACAATCGTGATTCCCATGTAAATTTGGAATTTTCTCCACTGTCTAAGTTTGAGTGACACCCAAGCAAAAACTACTGTAATGGAGGATCCAATGAGCACAAAGGTATTGATTAGGCCGGGGAGAACAGGAAGCGTCCGTTCAGGCCATGGATAATCGGCATAGATACGCAGGAATACGTATCCGGAAAAGAGGCCACCAAAGAGCATCACCTCGGATGCGAGGAATAGCCAGATACCAATCTTTGAGTTATTCAGCCCGGTGTCTTTCCGGGGTTCTACGATATAGGGAATTTCCATATGAAATTATGCTAATATGTTAGGGTCAAATTTGTGTTATTATTAATCTTCGTCTACTTTCTCAACTGGTTTGCGCCACTGGGCATAGAAATCATCTTCTACTTCAGGACGTGCATACTCATATGAGCCACGATAAACGATAGGTTCCTCAATAAAATTACCATGCCCGGGAGGGGTTGGAGTTGCCCACTCAAGCGAGCATGCGTTCCATGGATTATCGCTATTTGCCTTCCGGCCAGCTTTCCAAGAAACAAAAAGGTTAATGATAAACGGTATTTGTGCGACGCAGAGGAGCCAAGCGGACCATGACATCATAATGTTTAGATCAATATGCTCTAATACCGTTCTGCCAAATACGTTAGTGCTCTCAGGGTCTGCACTGAGATATGCATCACCACCATTGTACCAACGGCGGTGGAATCCTGCCATCCCCTGAATCAACATTGGGAAGAACAGCGTGTTCATGAGGATGAGTGATGGCCAGAAGTGCAAATGATGGAGCTTCCGGCTCATAAACCTGCCAGTTATTTTCGGATACCAATGATGGATACCTCCAAAAAAACCAAACAAAATACCCGGAGCCACTATGTAGTGGAAATGCCCAATCACATAATAGGTGTCATGTAGATGGAGATCCACAAGGTTGAAGGCAAGCGGGAGGCCTGTTAACCCGCCAATACCGAACATCGGCAAAAACGCGCATGCCCACATCATCGCAGGAGTAAACCGGATTGAGCCGCCCCACAGTGAGATTAGTAGGCAGGTCAACAGAATTACGGAAGGTATCGAAATCAGCGTAGTAGTAGTTTGGAAAAACGCCGAAACAGCTGGTCCCATACCCGTCATATACATGTGATGTGCCCAAACGATGAATGAGAGGAAACCTAGAACAAGCACACCATAAACCATGGATTTGTATCCCCAAATCGGGCGCCGTGTGTTAGCGGGAATAATCTCCGCTACGCAGGCAAATGCTGGGAGCAGAAGAACGTAAACTTCCGGATGTCCCAGGAACCAGAATAAGTGCTGGAATAGTAGCGGGCTACCACCTCCAGAGGCATCTGACAGGCCAAGCTGCTGATGATACAGCCCGCTTGGCTGGAAGAAACTAGAACCAAACATTCGATCGACAACTTGCATGATGCCAGCCACTTCAAGTGGCGGAAATGCAAGTAAAAGCAAAAATCCGGTAACCAACATTGCCCATACAAAGAATGGCAACCTCATCCAAGTCATCCCTTTAGCTCTCAGGTTTATAATCGTCGTGATAAAATTAACCGATCCCAACAAGGATGAAGATATGAGCATCACGAGCCCAAGTAACCATTGTGTCTGACCCGTCCAGAATTGGTGTGGGTATTGTGCATCTGCAAAAAACGAAAGTGGCGGGTAGTTAGTCCAGCCAGACTTGGCGGCACCGGACTCGAGGAAAAAACTGGCGCACATCATGATGCCACCGGTAAGATACAACCAGTAACTCCACATATTTAGTTTTGGAAATGCCATATCTGGGGCACCAATCTGCAGTGGGGTTACGTAGTTTCCAAAAGCACCGAATCCTAATGGAACGATACCAAGGAAAACCATAATAGTGCCATGCATAGCACCAAACATATTGTAGGTTTCACCGGGCAATTTACCCTCTGTTAGCCACTGTGCTTTCCAATCTTCAGAAAACAACCACCCCATCCACGCCGGCAGAGGTTCGTGTGGGTAGGCAATACTCCAGCGCATAACCATCATTAAATAAAATCCAAACAATAAGAATAACATCGCTGTTAATCCATATTGCAGGCCGATCGTCTTATGATCGGTAGAAAAAACGTATTTCTGGAGGAATCCAGGGTTGTGGTGATCGTGATGATCGTCGTGTGAATCACTCATGACAATTGGTATGGGAAATTAGTTGTAGATATATTTAAGGAGAAGGTTTACTCCGCAGCGGCAGGCTCTAGGGTTTTGGGATCAACAGGTGTATCCATTGCGAGTTCAGCACCTTTGAGTTCACGATTATATTTCTCATTAAGCTCTTCCGCTGTAACAGGGCCCGAGCCTCGTTCCTTAGACACAAGGAGAGCGTCTTCGGCCATTTCAACGGTAATGAGTTTGTCGGCTTTATTACCAAAACTGTTTCGGATGTAGTTGAGAACGCCCGCCAGTTTTTTGGCATCCATGCCGTCACCCATGGTAGGCATTACACCCTCATATCTTTTACCATTGACCATGATTGGCTTATGAAGACCTTGGAGAATAATCATGGCGGGGCGCAGGCTTGGGCCAGTCACCCACTCGGAGTCGGCAAGTGGCGGAAATGCTGTGTTCCCCTCGCCGCCCGGTTGGTGGCAAGTTGAGCATGAATCGTAGACTTTTTTGCCAATCGCCTTGTAAGCTACGATGGCTAATTTTGGCTTTGCACCACCACCACTAGCATTTGGTGCTGCCTTACGGATGTATCCTTTTTTGACAAAGTTTTTGTAATCAAATACGTTTCCACCAAAAAGTACACCGCCAGCAATAAGCACCACTAGAGCACTACCAAGAATCACCCACAATGAGAGAGGCTCAGCACCCTCTGTGAACATGTGATTCTCGCGTTTGGCTGCAGCAGCATCCATGTTGACGTTCGTTGAATCGTCAAGATCAGGTTTGTTTGAAACAGAGTTGGACATGTTAATGTTTGTTAAAATATATCAGATGATGAATAGAATTAATTTTCTTCTTTAACGTCAACATCCTTGGGTTTGTTGGCGAGCATATCGGGCAAGATGTCGTCACGCTTAAGTGTGAGAAGATAGCTGGTGAGTATCAAGGCCTGCTCGTTGGGGATAACCTCGGTGCTTTCTGTCGTTTGTCCAGAAATAGCGAGACTATCGCCTTGGCCGTTTAGATTATTCTCATCAAACATTTGTTTCTGAGACGGGCAGTTCGACCAGCTCATGTCTGTCTTTTGCCCTTCATTGCCTACAAATAGCTCGCTGTTACGTGGATTGTATAGATGCTCCATCACCCATTGCGCTGGGCTCATGCCGGCAGTCGCGGCATACATTTCCGCACGATGGCCAAAGTTACTGAGGTCAGGGCCTACTCTCATCCTCCCAACACGGGCAAAATCTTCATCTTTATAATCATAGTGGCTAGTTTCACGGCGAGTATCTATACCTTCATCTTTATCATAGATACCTGCAGCATCTTTACGCCAAATCTGACGGCCTAAATAAGTTGGGCGAATCAGTTGAGTGTGGCAGTAATAACAACCGTTCGCGCCGTAAATGGCTGCACCACTCATAACACGCCCCGCAACTTTCCGTTGATAATATGGAGCATCCTCATCCTCAACATTCATTTTCACTGGAGAGAGAGCTGACATCTTGGCGGCTGGGATTGCAATAATGCACATCCATGCCACGCCAAAACTGGCGAGCATTCCTATAAGAAAGGTTTTGATGGTCATGGACTAAGTATAGAGTAATTAGTTTGAAATTGTGAGTCGTCTAAGCTTTGGCATTTTCAAGTTCCTCAATGTCTCCCTCGGGACCATGCGGACTGACCGTCGTGTGATCATGGCGTAACAAGGTGGGATGCGAGCTTCGGCGGCCGAGGCGAATCCACATCAGAGTTAGGTGGATAAAGAAGAAAATATTTGCGTAAAGAATGGCACACCATGCCAAAGTAGTTGCAACCACGTAGGGGAACATACTTAGAACCGCCGAACTCCATGATTCATCATAAGCTCGCTGGGCCGCCCCTTGTTGGAAACCTCCAAGGATGGAACAAAATAGCACAATAAGCAGAACTCCATAAATCGAGAACCAAAAATGAGTGCGTATTAAACGGCGGGAAAGCCATTCACGGCGAGTCACGCGTGGAACGATAAAATAAATAGCCCCGAACATGCACATGCTGAAAAATCCATATAGCGCGAGCACTTCATATCCATAGACTGCTGTGCTGAATTGAGTGTAAGCAATCGCATCAGGATGTGCTAGTATCAGACCAAGTACGGCGAGTAATAACATCCCAAAAATACCAGCAACGGTAAAACGTAGCGATGGGCTGTGAGCGGTTGCCTCCCCTGATTGTGATGCTGTTTTAAGAATATTCACGCCCGCCGCGATCAATGGCACCGCTACGAGCATGGCTGCTGCTGCTCCAACGTACTGAAGGAATACTGGTATGGGTGATCCCATCACAGCGTGCATTCCTGCCCATGGAGCAATGATAGCAAGTGCCCAAAAACCACCCACAGCGTAAGTGTAGTTGTAAATAGCACGTGCGGTAACCTTCGCCGTTATATAATAAGCGCTAGCAATCGCAATCGGTGCAAAAAACAACAAGATCATAGCCTGACGAAACCAACGGTTGATTGCAGTCGCCATCAACGGATGCACATCAAAAACATTCACGTAAAGATTTGCAGTGAGGTAGATCCATGGAAACCATAGTAAGGCACCAAGCACATACCACTGAGAGATATAAACGTGTTCGCCGCGACGGATGCGGAAAGCGACAAGAGACCAAATCGCGATCACGGCATAGGCTGCAAGAAGTAAGGGCCATACAAAGGTAGGAAACTCCATCCATTGTTTACCAGTACCAAAACCAAATAGAATACCTATGATTCCAATGGAAACCCCTAAGTTCCAAATGTGTCCCGCGACCAAGATAGTCCCAGCATTCCTGCTGGGCTGCCGGCTCAACCTAGCCATCAGCCAGATTAATACACCAAATCCTGCTTGCACTCCCCATCCGTAGACGAGGGCATTCAGATGTGCGGGGAATACCCTACCATACTGTAACTGTGCACATTCTCCAAGGAATTCCGGATTATGGCTTTTGATAGAGGCCAAAACACCCAAGATCAAGGATACCGCAAGCCAAGCTGCACCACTGGTGAAAAAGAACATCACAGGATGGCGCAGCGAGCGGTCAATCTCCGCGCGCAATTGCGTGTCTTCTGTTGAGGAATCGTGACTTAATTCTGACATGGGTTTGGTCTTATTTAGATAGGAAAATAAAGATACTGAGGATTAATTCATCCTTATCATCTATGATGTCCGTGGTTAGAAATTAGGTATTTAGAAATTGAAGTTTGGTTTTATTTTCCCCCAGATAGCCACTCCGCGAGAGTTTTTATTTCGTCTTCACTGACATTCGCCATGATGCCCATCATGGCAGCACTTTGGCCATTGTTCCGTGTGCCATTCTTGATAGCTTTCATTTGCTCGATGAGGTATTGCGCATTTTGACCAGCAATTTTCGGATAAAGCGGCATAATTGGCGTGTTGCCATCGGCACCGTGACATGTAGCACACAGCTTGGCTGTGTAGAGGTTCTTACCCGGACCATCTGCTAGCGCGACTTTGGGTGCATCCAGTTTTGAAAGCCAATCAGAAATTTTCTTGGTGTCTTCATCAGTAACTTGCTGTGCCATAATCGTAGCAGTCATGATCGCACTCTGTCCATTCGTGCGCTTACTTGTAGCAAAGTCCTTCATCTGAGCGATTAGGTAATCAGCATTCTGGCCAGCGAGTTTTGGATAATTTGGTGCAAGAGGAGTTTTTGCATCCGCCCCATGGCAGGTGTTGCAGGTTTTCTTTGTGTAAAGATCGAACCCAGGACCACCACCAGTTTTGGCGCTGAGTGCTGCCATCGCATTTTTGTGTGCCTCGCTGCCTGGAACAAATGTCTCTGTTGCGGCTGGTGAAGTGACTACCTTCGTGGCCACTGCAGACACATTTTTACTCGCTAAAATCTTGCTCTGATCATTGTCCACTTTGTTGCGGATTACTAGGCGGTCGGCCTTACGTAAATCCTCTGCATCTGCCGACTTATCAGTAGCGCAATACACAATAACTGACATTAGTCCAAAAATACCAAAGCACCCAAGGCCCCACCAAAAAGCATTGAAGCGGCGCAATGGAGTATCGCGATAGTTAGAATATTGTTCTGACATTTTTCTGAATGACTGATTAGTTGTAAAGATTGGCGGACTCAATAATCCTTGGGTCTCGGTGAGGGTATAAGCTGAATTTAGTCAACGAGCGCAAAAACACGAATGCGAAAAATGCACCGACGGTTACGAATGCCAACAAGTCGAGCCAAACTACGCTACCTCCTGAGAATAAGCTATTGCCGTGAGTTAGTGATGGCCCACGCTCCGGTGCCACAATGATGTAGTGGTCCAGTGCATGAAGCACAAAAAGATAAATGGTGATCGGGATCATCAGACCTGGTTTCTTCTTCACGTCAGAACGAATTAGGAAAAGGAACGGCAGTGCGAAATGGCCAAAGACCAGTGCGATGTTAGCAATATTCCAATTCCCAGTATTACGCAGTAGGAAGTAACTTGTTTCCTCCGTGATATTTGCATACCAAATTAGGAAATACTGAGAGAATGAAACGTAGGCCCAAAAAACAACAAACGCAAATGTCAGTTTTCCCATGATATGGTGATGCTCTGGGCTCATGATCTTCTGCATATACCCGGCACGGCGCAGACAGATTGTTGTGAGAATAAGCAGAGCCATTCCATTGAGGGCACAACCAGCAAAGAAATACACACCATACATGGTCGAAAACCATTTGTAATCGAGTGCTTTTAATAAATCAAATGCCAGGAAAGTCGCAGTAATAGCAAAAATTGGCAACATCCATGATGTGCGGCGACGAGCCGTCTTGAGCCGTGCAATCCCCGGTTGAGGGTCATTGTCTTGCGCAACTGAGAGTTTTCTTAGGTAAAATAAACATGCCCCTAGGATAACAAAGTAACCAATCATTCGCCCCAACCAGAAAGGTAGGTTCATATAGAAATATTTTTGATATAATAGATGATCGTGTGCATCGTGGCTATTGTGCAGTGCTTCTTTGGCACTGCCGTAGAGGCCAACTCCCTCGAAACCGCGGTGAATATTCATCCACTCAAACAAGTGTTGTTGCACCTGAGGAAATAAAAATGGAATAGCGAGGATGCCCAACCATGGAAAAACGCAGGCGAGGTTTTCCATCAAACGGCGAACCGAAATCCCCCATCCAGAGTTGGAGACGTGGTGCAGTAACAGCCAAAAAGCACTGCCGAGAGGTAAGCTCACAAAAAATGCGAACGCGAATAACCATGAGTAGGCGTAACGCCCAGCCACCGTGTCTGCTGCCTCATTGTGTACGTCGTTACCGATAAAAAGCAAACAAACACTGGCGATCAAACCAATCAGAGCAACAACACCGCAGACCATGATTGGCCGCGAAAGTTTTCCTTTCTCTATATGCTCTCCGTCGGCGGGGATGTCTTTGGATGTAATGAAGTGGCCCATTGGGATTGATAGTTGAATTGGTGATTACTCAGCGGAATTGTCTGCTGTTTGGAGGGCGCGGACATAGGCTATAATTGCCCATCGGTCGTTCACGGGAATATTGTAACCATATCCACTCATCAGCCCTTTGCCTTTGGTGATGGTTTCAAACATTTTACCATCTGGATAAGTCGCGCTTGAAAAATTATTCAAGTTAGCCGTTGCGGGAATACCTATGACTGCAACGGTGCCTTTCCCGTTACCAGATTCACCGTGACAAGGCATGCAGGATATCTTGTAACGTTCCTTCCCATGCCTAATCAGTGCTTCAGGCGTTTTGGCGAGCTCCAAATCATCTGGCATTCCGCTTCCATAGGTATCATCTATTATCCCGGTGTGCAAATAGCTCTCACTGTTCCCGAAACTCACTCCGCCCCCATCGGGCTGGAAGCCTCGTGGCAGGGTGCCGGCAACAGGCTTACGCGAGCCCATGCCATTCTTGAAGAAGCTACTTGCCTCCTGTGTATTGATCCTATCCTGATCATCCATGTCAGGAAAAATCCGCAAAGGTGTGCTGCTAAACTTCTGACCACGGAAGCCAAAAAAGCTAACCACGAGAACTACGATCAGGGTGAATGCTAGAAAAAAGTAGCGCATTTTGTGTGAGGTAAGAAGTGAAGTTTAAGTAATGAAAAGTTAGTCCGTTGGCTCTTCTACGAGTTCGATATTTGATCCCCCGGCATCTTCTAAAAGCGTTTTTGTTTCCTCGGAGGAAAACCGCGGATCACGTGCTTCGATTGCAATAAAAAAACCGTCATCCGTCGCGCGCGCAAACTGCCGGCTCTCAAATAATGGATGATTTAATCTCGGCAGCCCCATC
>DPWT01000004.1 GCA_003527555.1 Verrucomicrobiales bacterium
TTTTGGGAAATGAAAAATACTACCAAGCGTTTATGAACACAGAGGCAGGCATCGTGCTTATCCCCCCGGGTGTGCCAGATCGTCCTGAGTCAGTGACCTTGATAGAAGTCGAAAATCCATCCATCGCATTTGGTGAAATTGTTAAGTTTTTTGTTAACACGAAAAAGATTTTCACCCCCGGCGTGCACCCCGCTGCACATGTGGCAGCTGATGTGCAGTTAGATCCAGAGGCTGTCTGCGTTAAGGCTGGCGCGGTCATCGAGTCGGGTGCAATTATCGGTAATGGCACCGAGATTGGGTCGGGCGCAGTCATAGGGGAACGTTCCCAAATTGGTGAGGATTGCATGATATATGCAAACTGCACTGTGCGTGAGGAGTGTGTGATCGGTGACCGTGTAATTCTCCAGCCTGGCTGCGTTATAGGCGCAGATGGGTACGGCTATGAGCTTCTTGATGGCAAACACGTTAAAATCGATCAAGTGGGTATAGTAGAATTATGTGACGACGTCGAGGTGGGCGCTAACACGACGATAGATCGTGCGCGTTTTGGTAAAACCAAGGTGGGTAAGGGCACCAAAATCGACAACCTAACCCAAATCGCTCACAACGTGCAAATCGGTGAGCACACTCTGGTTGTAGCTCAGGTAGGCCTTGCTGGTAGTTCTAAAATTGGTAATTACGTGACGCTTGCCGCTCAGTCTGGCTGTGTAGGCCATATCAACATTGCTGATAAAGCGACGCTAGCGGCGCGAACTGTTGCCACAAAAGATATCCCAACAGGAGGAGGAGTTTACATGGGGATGCCTGCTCGGCCAATGCGCGAGGAAATGAAAAAAATGGCACTTATTTCACGTTTACCCGCTCTCGTAGCTGAAGTGAAAAGGCTAGGCAGTAAGTGTGATTAATCTATCAATTTGATACGTTACACTTTTCCCGTTTTCTGGATGGACTCCGATGGTATTAAGGTGCAAACCATGAGTGCCCACAAATTTCGGGTCAAATACCAATGGATATTCAAATTGCTACTCTCTGTGATCATGCTGCTGACTATAACGGCAAAATGGTTGTTTCCGGCACGATCGATGTGCTAGCCGCTCCTCAACTCCCGATAATTCAGCCCCAATGCTGTCTTGCTATTCGTCTCTGCATTACGCCTGATGACAATGGTCCGCACAAGTTTTCGGTGAACATCATCGATGGTGATGGCAAATCACTGGATGATAAAATGCCCATTGATGCTGATATGCCGATCGAAATCCCAGAGGACGTTCCGTTTGTAACTCGAAATCTTATTCTCAATCTACAGGGTCTTCGTTTCCATGAAGTTGGAGTCTACTTTGTAGATATCAGTATTGATAATGAGCTGGTGCAGCGCCTTCCTCTTCGTGTTGTGCAAGTCGACCAGCAGAAGCAAACCTCTTAATTCTGAGTAGTACATCATGCAATCTGAGCGTCAATACCGGTGTGCTTTGGTGACAGGCGCCTCATCAGGTCTTGGTGAGGAGTATGCTCGTAGAATTGCCCCACTGTGCTCCGTGCTGGTTCTTGTAGCGCGTAGAAAAGAATTGCTCGATTCTCTGGCTGCTGAGATCTCTTCACAACAGCCTGACACCGAGGTGCATTGCATAACCATTGACCTAACAAATAGTAATGAGGTGGTCAGTTTATTCGAAATGCTGTCGGCAATGGCTCTTAGTCCTGATTTGTTAGTCAATAACGCCGGCATGGGCGACTATGGATCGTTCGACACCTCTGAGTGGCATAAGATCAATGCCATGATGCAGGTGAACGTCACGGCGCTGACGCATCTTTGTCACGGTGTTTTGCCTGGAATGCTGAGCCAGGGCGGGGGAGCAATCATCAATGTCAGCTCGCTGGCAAGCACTCTGCCAATTCCAGATTTTGCTGTTTATGCTGCGACCAAAGCATACGTGACTAGTTTCTCCGAGGCTCTACGCCTAGAGCTAAAGGATCGTAACATCCCAGTATTGGCTGTCTGCCCCGGACCTGTGCACACTGGTTTTGGGAAAGTGGCAACACGCGAGGAAAGTGCCGAGGCGCTCCCGTCTAGAGAGGGGTTTTACGTTACTCGAGAGCAGGTGGTGTCAGATTCTCTTCGTGCGCTTCATGCGGGTAAGGCACGTGTCTACCCTGGATGGAAAATAGCTTTTCTCGCTGGCGCCATATCCCTTCTACCCATGGCTATTCTGCGTAGAGCGAGCTTGAGAAGACGCGGAAAAATTTGATATCATCCTATGCTCTACTATTTAGATATAGTTGGAACTTTTTTCTTTTGTCTCTCCGGCGCTTTGGCTGCCCGGCAGAAGGGTATGGATTGGTGGGGTGTTTATGTCATCTCGTTAATCACTGGTACCGGCGGCGGCACCCTGAGGAGCATTCTAATAGGCGATTTCCCTCCTCTTATTTTTCGTGATCCAATTTATGCAATAATTGCGGTCATTGCTACTCCTTGCGCGATACTTATCCCTTGCTTCTGGGAGAAATTTCGTCGTGAAGTATCTATTATGGACGCCCTCGGTCTTGGTGTTTTTGTATGTCTTGGTACACAGGTGGCCATCGAGCATAATCTCTCATGGTGGGCTGCCATCGGCATGGGTGTGATTACAGCAACCTTTGGCGGTGTGCTCCGTGATATTTTACGTGCGGAGATCCCGCTCATATTCAGACGCGAGATTTATGCCACCGCAGCTATTGCTGGAGGACTATTGCTAATAGGCCTGCAGTGGCTGGGATTGGCAGATTTCTTGAGCGCTACGATTGCAGCATCTACCACAGCAGGCATCCGCTTACTATCCATTCGTTATGCCATTAACCAATCAAAATGATGCAATCACATAAAAGCCAGTTCAACTTATTCCCTGTTATCATAAAAAAGTAAAAATAGATGTAATGCGATCTATGTGATTATTTTGATTCTTTTATCCACTCTTCTTTAATGGTATTCTGATAACACTGCATAACCGACTGGATCAGTGCTCGACCACTTTGTTCTTCGTCGAGGATTACTTGGTTAACGCCGGATTCTGTAAGCTCCTTCAATTCACGCGAAAACTTTGTGCGAGCGTATACGACGATTTGTGGACTCATTTCTCGAATTGTTGGGAGAGCTGTGAGGACTGGCTCTTTGTGAGGAAAGGTGAAAGCAATGGCTCGGGCCGCTTTGATATGAGCTAATTCTAGTGCAATTCTCTGTCCAGCATCTGCGAAAATACACTTTACTCCCCGGCTAAGCAGGTCTTTGACCGTATCCGCATTCATTTCAATGACTGCGACACGGATATTCGCTTTGTGGAGGTTTTCATGCAGGTTTCGCCCCACGGGGCCATAGCCACAAATAATAACATGATCGCTCAAACTATCAATTTTACCACCCATGCCCAATGCACGCGCTGACTTAGTTGAGCTCGGTTTTGCGCCGCGCAGCCATTTAGCACCGAATATACTCCATTTCATCAGTGACGGAACTAACCCCATCGTCAGGGCTGTGCAGACCAGTAAAATTTGCTCCATCAGCGGCGTTAGGGCGCCCAATTCACCTGCGCGGTTAAGAAGCACGATAGAGAATTCACCGGTACTACATAATGCGGCGGCAGTTGTCAGCCAGTTACCCATACGTAGTCCAGAACAGTATGCAGCAATTGCCACAATCACGCCTTTGCCTATAATAATTAGCAATGCAAAACTAAGGATCAATAGCCAATTTTCAGTAATAGATTTCACATCAATCAGCAAACCAATAGAGACAAAAAACACGGTCAAAAACAGATCCTTGAATGGTAACACATCAGCTAGAACGCGGTGACTGTAGATGGATCCACTTACTACCACACCAGCAGCAAACGCGCCTAGGGCAGGGCTCAGGCCGAGTGTGCCTGACGCAACCGCAACAGCACACCCCAGCCCTACGATGGTTACAGTGAATAGCTCACGGCTGCGCGTTGTTGCCACAGCATTTAATATTTGGGGGATACCAAAGCGGCTCAATACGATCACAGCTACACAGAATGCCAGGCCTTTCGCCAGTGCGAGCCCGAGCGATAGCACTGAGGTGCACAAACGCGCATCCCAGGTGGTCAGCCATTCAGTTGCAGTGGAATTTTCGCTCGCTGAGCGACCGCTACATACGTAGCTTACGTAGGAATTACCGTCTGTTTGTAGGTAGA
>DPWT01000003.1 GCA_003527555.1 Verrucomicrobiales bacterium
CTAAAAACTAGAAAAACAAATTATATCAACAATTGGATGAATACCATCCAGCAACAAAATTACATCATGAAAAAATTACTCCTATCACTCCTAGTAACTACTGCGGTGAGTTATGCCAATGATGGCTACATGAACCAGATCGTGCAGACTCACGCTGACGGCACAACACACATGATAACTCCTCTCGCCGCAGCCGGCACATCATACGACGCAGACGGCGTCGTGGACAGTTCCGTATTTCGACTCTGGACAATCAGGCTATCCGACAACGCTGAGTATCTGCTCGATGAGAAAACCGTCTCAAGCTACCATCCGCAAGGAATTGTCAAAATTAACACGGGGGATCCTTACACACTCATTCCGCGCACGAGAGTAGACCAGGCATTCAGCGTTGAGTTTGAAGTCTCTGGCATTGTGACTGATGACCCATCAGTACACGACGCTGCAAAATCTGTCATCTTTGATCACCGCACCACCGAATACGCATCGGGTGAAAGCGAAGCTCTACCGGGAGCACATTGGGATACCCACGATCACGATCCCATTATCTCGAACGGAACTCACAATTTTAGTAATATTGTTACCCAAATCCAGGCAGCTGATTTAACCCAAGCTCGAGGTGAAGAGGTATTCTCAATATATGCTAACCCGGATTTTGGCGTTGGAGAGGGCGCTACACTGCTTGATCATAAACGTGTCCAAATCTGGCCGATTGCAAGTGCTACTGTAAGTGGTATCGACACTTCAGTAGAATACACAAAGATCCCTGAAGTGAATGTCAATCTCGTCGACCTCTATCCTAATAGCACAACCTACATCCGCGTTTATGAAGGTGAACCATCTGCAACTCCGGTATCACCACTGAATATCAACACCAGCTTTGTGATCGTGGATGATGTTAAACCAGTGAACCGCAGCTATAATGTCACTTCCCTCGATACTCGTATCACGGAAGACGGTATTTATACCATGGAAGTCATTCATGAAACTCCGTTTGGAGCTGATTTACTTTACCAAACCTACCCCCTCAAAGTCGAGAGGTCGATCAAGATTAATGGAAATGTTAATAGCTCAGAGTAATTAGCTGCACACGCATCCACATTGATACGTGTTTTTTATAACGCAAAATGATTTCATTTGTGACAGGCTAACAGCCTATCGCCCGCAATAAAGAAAGCTACTCCTCACTGAGATGCGGCTGGTTTCGGTGGCAAAAGCGAATCCTCATCATCTCCGTTTGGTATTTTATAACCTCTGTTTAACTCCAGAACGGGAGGCGATTCCGCCTCCATACGCAGTGGCTTAAATGAATCACTGTGAGAATCCACGCGGAAAGTCAACTCTGCCACTTCACGGTTCTGTTCAGCCATCTGCTTATACATTTGTTTCTGCTCCTTGCGTATTTCTGCAAGTATGTCTAACAGGATATCTTCACGACTAGACCGATTTTTTTTGTAGGCAGCAGCAGCCGATCCTTCACCTGTATCTAGAGCAGTGCGTTTTGGTGAAGTAGCATCATAGCCTATTACAGCAGCGGGATTTTCAGAGCCCGAGCTAGATGTATGATTTACACCAACACGCTCACGCACGACCATTCCTTTCACTTGGTGGTAATGAGCTAGTGTAATTCCTGCGATCAAACCCAAACCCACAGCTGTAAAAGTAAATGTTAACGTTTTCATGGTTTGGTCGCAGATGATGTCGCGGGGTTTTTAGGCACTGTGGATGCGCTATTCTTTGGCAGAGAAATGAGAAGTTGCTGTAAACGCCGAATAGAATCTGCCACCCGTTTCTCATTACGCTGAAGGTCTACATTAGATTTCTGAAGCCTCACACCAATGGTGTCGTGTTGAAGATATCCAAGCTCAGGCTGGAATCCTGGTTCACAAATAAGAATAGAATTTTGGCCATCTGTAATGGGAACGAGCACAAAGGGAGTGATAGCGAGACTGATCATCTGGCCACTACCCAGCTTGGCCTCCGTGCGGTATGGAGCCACTCCCTTCGGAGCTGGTACAAATTTCCAACCGTCGGGAGCTGGAAACATGGGCTTGGCCGGCCATGGCGAATAAATCTTAATCTCACCTGCAGGCAACTTATTACCTGCCGTGACGTTTGTTTTTTCCACTTGAACAGTGATACCCTCATCTGGTGTATGATCAATATCCGGTCTTTCCCCGTGCGACTTGGTAGATGGCACCGCAACATCTGTAAGAGGCTCAACAGCAGGCTGCTTAGTGACCTGATCGTTTTCTGATATATCGTTGGGAGGATAACTAAGCTTAGAAGACGGGACGACTTGCTGAGCTCGCACGAGACAAAAGAAACAGAGAAAGAAAAAAATGATGCGGTATTTCATAACAGTCTATTTATCCTCGACTTGTATAACAGATGCACTTTCTGGTAGTAATGCAGGATCTTTTGCGTCGCCATGGTTGTAGGGTAGAGATGGGCTGTCAGCACGCAGAGAACCAGCAGGAATGGTATCCTTGATGATATGATTCCAACTAGCCATAATATCTAATCCTTCCTTACGCAATTTATTGAGGTCACGCTCGTATAACATGAGCCTCTCTAGCACATCACGTGCTTTGACCATTTGCGGCGGCGTCCAGCGCATACTACGAGTTTGATAAAGCACTGGAACATTGATAATAATTTTCTCATTTTCAGTCATCCCAACATCGGCACTCAGAATATGCTGCACCTTAAGATTCGTCTTTTCCCATCCGTTAGATAAACTGCGGGTTGAATTTGCACGCTTTGCCATGGTGAGCTTGCGTGGATCGATCTTGATAGGCGCGCCCGGCATCGCCTCGCTCGACCTGTTGCGTGCGCTTGGCAGCTCGTTGTCAGATGGCACTAACCTTAAGGGAGTTGTCACCCCAACAATTTGCTTGTGTGATGTTTCATGAGGCAGTTGAGTATTCATATTCAGATCACTCCGCGCAGATGGAAGCACACTGATTTCCTCAATGACGACCGGCTTCGTAACATAAAGCCAGCACAGCACAGTGGACAGCAGAGTGCTCACTGCAAGGAGCCAAGGATAACCTTTCTCAAGTTGACCTTGCCCACGAAGAAAGTTTTTTGAGCCGGAGGGCTTATCTAACATAGAACCCACAGATCCGGTAGCCGAAGATTGTATTACTCCTGTAGATGGATTATTCTGGACGATGACAATTGGCTCTTGCGTGTTTGGAGCTGGCGGCACTTTCATGTAATGTAAATTGAAGCTTAGTGTTGTTATTTCACTTTAAGTTGCGAATCAGCCCGTATGATAATGACTCTGTGCGATCGTGGCGGCATTTTGACCATTGTGATGCTTTCTCGAGTCACACTAATCTGCCTCATCATTTCTGCTTTATTGGACATCGCTTGTACTCCTGCAATGAAATCAATCTGGCCTGATGCCCTAGCTGCTCCAATTCCATCAGATCGATAAATCTGATAAGCCGTGTAACTGTCTTCACCTGCTGCACGGCAATATACGCGGACCTCAATACCATCAGAATATACGCGATAGACCAGAGGTGTTATCACAACAGACATAGCCTCACCTTTTTCCACTTTAATCTTAGAGATCATTTTGTAGGTGCCGATGTAACGGTAACTTGATGGAAGATTGTTAGGTTTTCGTTCTTGCGCGACTGAATTCATTACCAACCCAATGCTGATTATGACGTATATTGTTAATTTAGAAAATAAATTCGCACTCATATATCGTTAGTATCTACCCACGTCCCACAAACCATCGTCTGAACTTCCTGAAGGATCGTAAGTAGAGCCAGCGCCATCTAAAATAATTGGCGGCACCACATCCACTCTAATTGCTAGGTCAATACCATCCATATTTTCCACGGTGGGTAATGATGTAGCTCCGTCTGACAGATAGGGAATAACCTTCGATGCAGTTAAAGTTGTGGCATTTTCGGTAGGATTTTCAGCCAAGTAAGTACGTTGTGCATTGTAAACCCTCCTCAGCTCAACCGCTGCCGCAGATCCAAGTTTCCACTCCTTGTAACCACCAACGACATAGAGCGATGCGCTTATCAAGGTTACCAGAACCGAAATAACCAAGGTGATTTCAATAAGAGTCATGCCTCGACTCAATTTATAGCCCCCTTTAAGATGACTCATTGTCAATACCATATATTGTAGACAATCTAGCATAGTCTGGAATCATGAAAATAAAAAAATAATCGCTACAATGTGCTGCTATCGCTTTTAACTTA
>DPWT01000007.1 GCA_003527555.1 Verrucomicrobiales bacterium
GGCACATTCTGGCTATCAAACACTCCAGAAATCGTAGCCAGCCGCACATGGGGTAACTGGCATAATCGCATATGCAGTTGGGTAAGACTTATCCACATCAACAGCGGTAAAGCTGTTTATGTCTACAACACTCACTGGGACCACAAAAGCCAGAACGCACGTGAAAAATCCGCAGAACTCATTCTAAACAAAATTCGTTCATCTAAGCACAAGAATGAACCCTTTCTGCTCATGGGAGACTTCAATGCAACCACATCAAACAAAGCTATCAAAACCCTACTAGCGTCCCCCACCCTGAACGACCCAGGTGTTAAACAATTCAGCACATATAGCCGCTGGCAAGCATCACTGGTTTCGGGGCTGCGTATCGATCACCTTTTCATATCCAATCACTGGAACAATTCATCCGTCATCGTAGAATCGAATGGTGATCCTGCAGCTTCTGATCACCATCCAGTGATCTTAAAAGCAATATTACCAAACTAACCAGCTCATGGATCTCATTACTCAGGCAGCTTTGGGCGGGCTGTGTGGCGAATTAACTCTTCGTAAGCAGCTCGGCCGTAAGGGACTTGCGTGGGGATGCTTATTTGGCATTTTGCCCGACTTGGATATCCTAGCCTACCCTTGGCTTGACGCTGCTCAGCAGCTCAGTTGGCATCGTGGGCTGTCACATTCAATCATCATCATGATATTTGCAGCGCTGTTATTTGGGTGGCTGTTAGCAAAGCTACACAAGAGTAAGGGAGTGACGCAAAAACAAGCAACTTGGTTTGTTTTTATCACTTGGTTTACTCATGTGTTGATTGATGCCTTCACTTCCTATGGCACACAGGTATTTGAGCCGTTTTCCAGCTACCGTGTGGCTTTTAACAACATATCCATCGTCGATATCTCCTTCACCCTGCCAATGCTGCTCGGATTGTTGGTCGTTTTGTTTTATAATAAAGAATCGAGAAAACGAATATGGATCGGTCGCGCCGCCGCGCTTTGGCTGTGCCTTTATACCGCCACGAGCTTTGTCATCAAACATCAGGCAAATACCTACTTTGAAAAACAACTCGCAGTGAATGGCATGAATCCAACCCGGATGATGACTACCCCAACAATATCCAACATCTTTCTCTGGCGTATGGTCGCTGAGACGGATGATCACTATCACATAGGCTATTGGTCGCTCTTCGATGACTCTGATCGACCCTCAAAGTTAGACACATTACCCAAAGGTCATGAGTATCTGGAGAGGTTCGAACAATTTCAGGAAACAACCACTCTGAAATGGTTTGCCAACAACTGGCACATGATCGTACCAGAAAATAAAAATCCAAATTCAGTTTTATTTATCGATCTACGATTCACCGAAATGGTTACTGTAGATAAAAAGTATCCCATTTTTGTGTGGCGACTTGAAACCGACGCCAACGACCTGCAACATCTCGACTTTTCACCCGTGTCCTATCGTGATCAGGCACCACCCAAGGGAACAGTTCAGTATCTCTGGCAACGTATCAAAGGTAGCGCACCCCACTGGATGGAAGTAACTTGGCCATGGCAATCTCAACTTCTAAAGCAATGATTAACAAAATCCTCGCAGCTCTAATTTGCATCATCACCACTACCTCCGCATCCGAGACTCTTGTAATCATCGGCACAGGCGAAAAAGGTATCTATTCGAGCATCCTCAATCAAAAAAACGGCACACTCAGTGATCCTGTGTTCGCAGCAGAAATGCCAGCAACTGGCTTCTTGGCTAAGCATCCAAGTAAACCTATACTCTATTCAACGGGGCAAATAACCAGAAAAGAAGGCTGTGTTGCAGCATACAAAATACAAGACAGCGGAAAATTTAGAGAGTTCTCAAGACAATCTATTATGGGCGAGCGACTCGCCCATATCAGCCTAGATTCTACAACCAAGATATTGATGGGCGCTAACTATCGCGGAGGAAGTGTTGTCTCATTCCCTATCAAAACCGACGGATCGATTGGGAAGCTTGTCTCCATACACAAGCATGAAGGCAGCAGTGTGAATCCACAACGACAGACCAAACCCCACGCCCACTCTATTTACTCAGGGCCAAACAACAAATTTGCCTACGCCCCCGATCTCGGTATCGACAAGGTCATGATTTACTCCATCAATCCAGCCACAGCCATGCTCACACCCGCGGGTCACGCCGCGACACCTGCCGGCTCTGGCCCGCGCCACATGAAATTCGGCAAAGACGGAAAACTCGCATACGTACTCAATGAACTCGACCTGACAATTTCTGTATTTACTCACGATGCATCCACAGGAAAACTCACCAACAAACAGATAATTAGCACACTTCCCATTGATAAAACCAAACAAAGAATGAGCTGCTCCGAGATCCGTGTCTCTAAAGATGGCAGATTTATATACAATGCCAACCGTGACCTCGATCAGAAGGGCCGCGATTCCATCTCAGTATTTAAAGTGTCCGAGACAGGTCAACTCACTCGGGTTCAGACGATTGCAGCGGAAGTATGGATTCCACGTAATATCAACATGGACCCCTCTGGAAAATGGCTTTTAGTGGCTGGTCAGCGCTCAAACGAGGTTCCTGTATTCAAAATCGATCCGTTGACAGGCAAACTCAGCTCTACGGGTCACAAAATTTCAATACCCAAACCAATGTGTATTGAGTTTGCTCCTGTCGCTGTAAAATAGTTTGATCTTTGTCAGCCTCAAACCCCGCACTTGACCTGCAGGCATGTCACACGCATATTCCGTGAAAGTTCGCTTGCGTCGATCCGTAATCAAGGCAGCTCTCAACAGCAACTATTAATCAATAACTCACAAAATAACTCATCATGTCTGAAAAAAACAGTACGCTCGGTCAAGTTTTCGCAACACTTTTGCTCCGCCTTTGGCTTGGAATTCGTGCCCTCCAAACTGGTGTTGAAAAATTTGCTGGTAAAGTAATGAGCGAACAATCAGTGGAGGTTGACGGTAAAGCCTATGATCCAGATCTCACTGAAGTCGCCAGCACAAAAGCATATTCTTTAGATAATTACAGCGGCGTCCCCGCAGCATTAAAGGAAACCTTCAAAGGAGAGCCCTTGATGATGAACTGGGCACTCAACATATTTGATAAAGTGCTCGGCCCTGCATTAATCATACTGGGTATTACCATTTTACTTGGCGTCGCTAACCGCGTTAGCTTACTCATTCTTGGCCTAATCTACGTTGGCCTGACATGGGGTCTGATTCTCATCAAGCAAGATTCAGGTGTTGCATGGCTTGGAATCCACGTGGTCATGGTCGCCATGGCGCTGAACTGGGCAAATCACAACCGCCTCTGCATTCTCAAAAAATGGTAATCCTCCTGAGCTGATTAAGAAACTTAACCAAAAAATTCTACTATGATGAACCGCCGAGATTTTTTAGCTAAAGGCAGCACCGCAGCAGGTGCCGGCCTAGTGCTCGCCGCCCCGTCTATACTCAAGGCTGCAGATGGGAATAACGACAAGATCAACGTAGCACTTATCGGCATGGGTAAGCAGGGTCGCGTGCTCTTCGAGGCCATGTCAAACATACCTGGCCTCCATTTCCAAGCAGTGTGTGACATCTGGGACTACAACCTGAAGGGCGGCGCCGGCAA
>DPWT01000266.1 GCA_003527555.1 Verrucomicrobiales bacterium
GCGCCTAAAAAGCCTGTTGGAATTATATTTCGTTGTTTCATGGTTTAGATGTCGTTAATTTGTAGAATTAGGAGGAGTTGAAGTTATTAAATTTAATGTAAGATTAGAGACAACACAGCATTTGTATGTTCACACAATTTGTTAGACGTTCGCCTGTTCAAGCTTTCCAAAGCTGTCCCGAAGTCGTTTTAAGCCCACTCTTCCCAACAGCATTGCGTGTATCCACAATAAGAGGGGCCCACGCCAGAAGTTCTGAAATATTGAACGCTTTATGATCCGTCGAGATGAGAACTAAATCGTAGCTGGATATATTTTCTTGGGACCATTGAATTGATTCCTTACCCAGCCAATTATCGTGCTCACGTGTTGGTCCGATAACCGGAATATGAGGGTCGTAATAATCTGGCTCAGCTCCTTTTTCTGACAACAAATCCAGTAGTTCAAATGTTGGTGACTCTCTCATGTCATCTACATCTGATTTATAAGCTAAGCCCATGATCAAAATTTTACTACCTTTGATCGATTTGCAGACATTATTGAGAGCCTCCGCAGTCTTTTGGACCACATATTCAGGCATGGCTCGGTTAATCTCACCTGCCAGCTCAATAAAGCGTGTATGCACCCCATATTCACGGGCTTTCCATGTCAGGTAAAACGGGTCGATCGGAATGCAGTGCCCACCTAGCCCAGGCCCAGGGTAAAACGGAGTAAATCCAAATGGCTTGGTTGCAGCAGCATCGATCACTTGCCAAATATCAACCCCCATTCTATCGGCGGCAATTTTCATTTCGTTAGCGAGTCCGATGTTCACACATCTATAGATGTTTTCGAGCAACTTGGTAAACTCAGCTACTTGTGTCGATGCCACTGGCACCACCTCAGAGATTGCCGCTTCGTAGAGAGCCTTGCCCACCTCAGAACAGGCGGGAGTACTGCCTCCCATCACCTTAGGTATATTCTTGCTCGAAAAATGAGCATTACCCGGATCTTCCCGTTCCGGCGAATAGACAAGATAGACGTCTTTACCTATTTCAAAACCTTGGGCTTCGATTCTTGGGCGCAGTTCTTCCTCTGTGGTGCCCGGGTAAGTGGTCGATTCCAATGAGACGATCTGACCTTCTTTTAAATACGGTGCGATTATATCCATCGTGCCGGTGACATAACTTAAGTCCGGCTCGTAGTGTTTATCCAAGGGTGTCGGAACACAAAGGATGATTGCCTCCACTTCTGAAATGCGTGAAAAATCGGTGGTCGCTTCGAAAAGTTTTTTGTCAACCGCGTCTTTGATCGGCGCGGAATCAATATGTTCGATGTAACTTTCTCCACGTTCGAGGCAATCAATTTTCGTCTGATCAATATCAAAACCAATACAACGGTAGCCTTTGGCGGTGTAGGCTAACATCAGAGGTAAGCCTACATATCCAAGGCCAACGATGCCTATAACAGCGGATTTGTTTTCGATTTTTTCGAGTATGGTCATTTTTTTGTAATGGATTTCTGTGCTACGTTCTAAATAGCTATATAAATGATTGATTCACTTTTCTCTCAATTCATGAAATGGCGGTGCAGACTTTTTCTATTTCCTCTTCTTTCAGGTAGGGGTTCATCGGCAGAGAGATGCCTTGATCGGCAATTTTTTCTGTTACAGGGAAGTCCCCTTTTTTATGCCCGAGGTTTGCAAAGACTGGTTGTAGGTGCAATGGCACCGAGTAGTAACTTACCGATGGGATTTCTTTTTCACGCAGTCGTATTGCAAAGCTATCGCGCTCAGGTGACAAAATAGTAAACTGGGCCCACACAGAGGTATTCCCGTCACTTACTTGCGGCACAGTTACATCGTGTGAACTAGATTTCAGGCTATCAATGTAACGATCTGCTACTTGCTGACGTTTGATGACTTCATTATCAAACAAGTCGAGTTTGGCTAACACGACGGCAGCCTGTAAAGTGTCTAACCGACCGTTCAGGCCGAGGATGGGGTGATGGTGAGGTTTTTCCTGACCGTGTAGCCGGACTTGTGACATTGTTTTAGCCAACTCGTCATCATCAGTAAACAAGGCACCGCCGTCGCCATAACCGCCAAGTGGCTTACTAGGGAAAAATGATGTGCTCCCAATCAATGATAGTGAGCATGATTTTTTACCATGATGAGTAGCACCAAATGATTGGGCAGCATCCTCGATAACAGGTAGATTGTATTTTTTTGCTATCAGGTTAATAGCCGTCATGTCAGCTGTCTGACCATAAATACCGACGGGCATGATTGCTTTGGTTTTCTCTGTGATGGCCGCTTCCAGTAGCTCTGGATCCATATTCCATGATGTCGCTTCCACATCAATGAATACAGGCTTGGCTCCGATCAGGGCAATGACTTCAGCAGTAGATATCCAAGTGTAGGGAACTGTGATCACTTCATCCCCAGCTTCTATACCCAATGCCATGAGGGCAATGAGCAGGGAGTCTGTTCCACTTGAAACAGTCAGGCAGTGTTTGACTCCTGCGTAGTCGGCAAGGCGTTCTTCAAGCTCATGCACTTCTGGCCCCATGACGTAGCGCCCGTGATCAAGCACAGTGGCAAAACGACGGTCTAACTGGTCACGAATAAGGGATTGCTGCGATTTTAAATCTATAAATTCCATGGTGTATTAGTAAAGTCGAGAGTTGAAATATGGAAAGTTGAAATGGGAAAAGCTGGGGAGTAAAGTTGAGATAGGGAAATTTAGAAAAGTTGAAACTTTGAAAACTGAAAGCTGGCGAATTGATTTAGCAAAGTGAAATTTTAATTTTCTGCTCTCCTCATTTCCGCTTTTCTCAATCAACTTTCCCGGTTTTTTATTTTCTTCACGATAGTCGTCATGATGGCAATGATTTCGCCGGCTTCTCTGTGAATGCTTTGGGATGGTTCGATGGGGATTTTGCACTCTTCCAACAAGAGTTCGAGCCACAGTTGTGATTCATCTGTTTCTTGGAGCGCGCCTCCAAGCTTGGAAATGAACTCGGCGTCGGAGCGGGCACGTGAAGCCTCTCTGACATGCGCTGCTACTGAGGTTCCGGAACGCAAGAGTTGCTTTCCTAACACCTTCACTTCTTCATGCCCCTTAGGTAAATCCACATAAAGACGAATGATCTGGGCTGCAAACCTCTTAGTTCTATCACGAAACTCTACCGTTAATCGCCCTTGTCGCATGTTAATAAAATTGAAACGGGAAAAGCTGAGGGGAGAAGCTGAAATTTCTGCTTTTTATATTTTCTGCTCTCCTCATTT
>DPWT01000144.1 GCA_003527555.1 Verrucomicrobiales bacterium
CCTATTAACAAGATCATGCCGCAACCAAAAATTAAAGGATTAGAAGTGCTTGGCCTCGTGGGCGAGGGCTCATGCGGTACTGTTTACGTGGCTCGTAATACTTCAAAATCGAAGCCCCTAATACCAAAAATTGAGTGGTATGCTGTGCGCGTTTTCAACTCGCTCGCCGTGAACCGCTCACTCGTTGAGAATATGGTTAAGCGGCTCGCACGTGTTCAACAACCGAAAGGACTTGTTCCTGTCGTTTGGTCTCAATCCGAGCAAGGCAACCGCTGTATGGTAATGCCCCTCTACGCTGATATTCATGAGGATAAAGCTACCATAAAGACCAGATCACTAGACGATCGTCTTAATGATTATGCCTCAAAAGATAGCTGGTTAATCATCGATCAAATAGCCAACGCTCTGGCTGGCATGCACCAGAACCACTTGCCACACGGGAACTTAAAACCGGGAAATATCTTTTTTGACGAAAATAATCAAATAATCTTAACAGACTACGCCATGGGACATATGCCAGGCGTAGGGGTATCTCCCTATACAGACGCCTTACTCTACGCAGCACCGGAACAGATTCATGATCCAGAAGGCTACACTGAGGGTAAGGGGTATGGCTGGGATACCTATGCATTTGCAGTACTAGCATTTCACATCCTAACAGGAAAAATGCCCCGCTGTGAGGCCTCATTAAGTAAGGTCACCACCGAAACTGATGATCCTCATATCACTGGTGTCCAAGCAGATATTGTTAAGCTGGCTGAGCTCCACGAACATCGTGAACTAAATAATTGGCCTGAAGAGAGCACAGACGAACAGGAACAAAAAAAACGGCGGGTCATTCAACGATGCCTGTCACTGAATCCCAAAGACCGTTATAAAGACGTAACAGAAATCATTCATGCGTGGAAGACGATCGAGAACGATGCAAGGGAAACACACGAAAAGGCAAAACTTCACAAAAAAATTATTCTTACCAAGATTGGTATGTTTACCGCACTCGCATTTGCTGCTGCAGGTGGAATCGCTTGTCTTATTCTCAAGGATAAACTCAACGCTGAAAAAAGCCGCCGCACTAATGACATCGAGGCACGTGAGCAAACGATTACTGAACTCAAAACAGAACGTAACAATGCAAAAACAGCTCAAATCACGGCAAAGGCAGCCCAAACCAAGGCTGAGAATCACGAGGCTAATCTTCGCGGCCAGCTGATGGCTCTTGGCGTAACAAATGATCGCATCCTCGCATGGATCATGCGTAGCCGCAACACAGACCTTCCTGAACTCAAAACGATTACCACAGATGCCGAAGTGCTTGAAGTCGAGCTATCCAACTTTCTCGAGCAAACCGAGGGAGAAGATCAATTCCAACAGCTACGCGCACGCATCGCCATGCAGCTCGCCGAACTCGCTATTCATCAACAAAAAACCGTCACAGCAAATGAATTGTTGGTTAAATCTCTAGCCGCCTGGAAATCCACTGGTATTGAAGAATCTGGATTCAATTACCGCTTCGCAAGGGCACGCCTAATCACTCTTATTCAATCGCTCGATCAAAAAAACAATAACCTGACCGATGCCATCTTACAGGACACAAGAGCCGCAGTGCGCGATCTAAAAAATGCTGACCCAACTGAAATAAGCCGTATTAATGCACTAATGCAGGTTATTGAGGGTCGCCTAATCCAAAATTCTAACCCCGCCAAGGCACTTGAGCATTTACAACTCGCCATCAAGGAATTGAATGCGATTGGTAAAGCTATTCCAGACAATGTCACTGTGCGCTCTGATCTAGCACATTATAATTTACAATCCTCAACCATAGCAGATAGCCTCGACTTGGTAGAAGATGCCACACGCTTACGCGGCACCGCAGCAACACACCTAAAGTGGTTATTAGAAAAAAATCCCAGCCTCAAACCCGCTAAGGTAAAACTTGCCGCACTAGAAATAATGGCTGCGGAGTTAAACATGCAAGAGGGAAACGACCGCGAGGGCGCCAAGAAACTTGCCGCAGCAGAGATACTACTGAAGGGTTTACCGGAAGACGACACTGCTCCAGACGGCGCTTCTATCCAGATTGCTGCGGCCAAAGGACTTCGCGCAGTAATCATGCGTGATCTGGGTCGAACAACCGAAGCCGCTAAGACACTCGATAAAGCGGTTTCCATTACCGAAAGAATTGTTAAAGCGAACCCTAAATCATCTGAGCCAATTTATCGACTTGCTGTTTTTAAGTGGAAACGCGCTGGATTAGCGGGGGACAACGGAAATACCGATACCGAGCTCAAGCTGGGCAGTGAAGCCGCCGATCTTATGCAGCGCTTACTCAATCAGGGTGCAGGCAAACGCGATACAAAAATACGCCGTTCTCTCGCCTATCTTTATGGTGACCTTGGGCATACCGCAGCCGATAAGGGGCAAAAAAAACAATCTGCTCAGTATTTCAATAGTGCCTCCAAAATGTGGCAAAGCCTAATCCAGAAAATAGGCAGGAAAAGTGAGTTCATCGAAGGGCTGAAGTGGAGCCAGCAGCGCTACAAGGAGGCGAGCAACTAGGTTTTAATCGATAAATTCAACAAGATCTCTGCGCATTTTCTTAAGGTCCGGCTCGTTGAGGTAAAACATGTGTCCAGCATCATACCATTTTATAGTAATATTCTTACGCTGTGGTTGTGGGATTTTCATGTGGTCAATGCTATGCAGTATGCCGCCAGGAGGGGTCGCAAGATCCGTATGGCCACACTGAACGAGAACACGAAGATGTGGGTTGTCGCGCATGGCTACCGCAAGACGAGACGAGGTATTAACGATATCATTTTTTTTGCCCCAATCCCATGGGTGAACGTTAGCAATAATCTCATAAGGTTTCTCATCTACCCAGCCTAAACCGCCACCCAGATATCCTAACATCGCTGTGGAAAAAGCACCTTTAGCAACGGAAAAAGAAGGGTCATAATAAGGTGTGTCAGATGCTTTTTCCTGTACCGGCCATGCCACACGCGCATCAAATCTACCAATCACAATACCCTGATCCCTGAGTAATTCCTTACGAAAACGTGAAGAATTGATACGTAAATCATATTGTAAGATTAACGATGCCGATAGTCCCGTAAATGCAGAAAGTTGTTTGGCGATGTTTTCCCTTTCTAGTTGGCTCAGTGCGTAGCCTTTGAGTAATGCTGTGGCATAAGCACCCGATGCAAATTTCTGCGAATTTTTTACCAGAGTATTGCGATCACCTTTCACCTTACCATGATAATGCGCAACCGCTGTCATGGCTGGTAAATATGCAATATACGATAAATCATTCCCAATACTTGGCCGCAACGTACGAAAATCCATCAAGCTGGAAAGTAAAACAACACCATTTAGACTCATGCCATACCTATTTTGTAACTCCATAGAAAGTCCAGCGGCGCGAACGCCACCGTAGCTTTCTCCTAACAAATATTTCGGCGACCCCCAACGCTTGTTTTCAGTCACCCAGCGGCGGATAAAATCACCCACCGATTTAATATCTTGGTCAAGCCCGTGGAAGTTTTCTTTCTTATTTTCAGTACGCGAGTAACCAGTGGATACAGGGTCAATAAATACAAGGTCGGCCACATCGAGGATCGACTGTGGGTTGTCTCTCACTCTAATCGGTGGCGCTAGAGGTTTAGTGCCATCTGACGACGTAGGGACGATTTTGGGTCCGAGAGCCCCTAGATGCAGCCAAACAGCCGATGACCCCGGCCCACCATTAAAGGCAAAAAGGACAGGTCGCTGATTTAGGTCATCTATATCCTCGCGGGTATAGGCAACATTAAAAATGGATGCGCGCGGTGTTCCATCATCTTTTTTGATAACCAGTCGCGAAGTGGTCACCTTGTAGTCGATTTTCTTACCATCGATTGTCACGCTACCCTTTTTTTCAACACTCTGGAGGTTTTCCTCCACACTTTTGTTCGTAGCTCGCTGGTTTTTCTCATTGTTCTCGCTCTCGGCGCAGAGCAGTGGGCTAGTAGAGAACGCGAGACAAAGTCCACCAGCGAGCGCGTAACTGCGGGGTGAGCAATTTTTTGTATTCATGATCATGGCAATTGTGTCATCAACCTTTAACCCGCTTTTCCGATTCTTCAAACTTCAATCTTCCCACTCGAGTAATTCTCCGTAAGCTGAAATTATCCTTTTGCCATGCGCTGTTTTTACTCATCTGACCTTGATCTCAAAATGGAGCTGCCCAACGGCAGCCCGTTTCCTAGTGATAAGTTCTCAGCAAGCCGCGAAATGCTACTACAAAACGGCATCCTCAGGCCGGAGGAAATCATCGATGTCTCACAAACCGACCTCCATGTGCTCAAGCGCGTGCATGACGGTGAGTATTTATCTAAAATCTACCACGGCGCACTCGACCGGCGTGAGCAGATCGAGCTCGGACTGCCTGCTAATCAACGACTCTTCGCTCGTTGCGCTAGTGAGGCTGAAGCAACCCGCCAGACATGCCACGCGGCACTCACCGAAGGTGTTGCTGTATGTCTCGCAGGTGGCACCCACCACGCGTTCAAGGGTCGTGGTGAAAAGTTTTGCGTATTTAATGACGTCGCCATTGCTGTGCGCGATCTTCAAGAAAAACAACCGGGCGTCCGCATCATGATTGTCGACACCGATGCCGCTCAAGGAAATGGCACTAATAGTCTACTTCGTGACGACCCACGCGTCTTCACTTATTCAATTCATGTTGGTCAAGCTGGTAAACAATCTCACAAAACGGAGGGCAATATGGATGTAGAAACGGTACGCTACGTCGAGGGTGATATGTACCTCAATCAGCTATTCAATACCCTCGCCGGCGCGCTCGATGTGTTTAGCCCAGATCTTGTGATTTGGGTTGCAGGTGCCGACAACCACTCAAATGATTTGTTAGGTAACATGATGCTTTCCGTTGCTGATATGCAGCGCCGCGACAACGTTATCATTCGTGCATTTATCAAGAACCGCATTCCGCTCGCTATCCTCTACGGCGGCGGCTACAACCGACAGCCAGAACTGACCGCAAAACTTCACCGGAATACAGTCGCAAGTGCCAAAAAAATTATCGGTGAGTTTGGAAAAATATAATCCATAAGCTATATCAAAATCATTTTTTTTCCTTCCGGTCACGCGCTGCGATAGTCCAGCCGTTCTTATTAATTCTGTAAACTCCCAAGGGGTTTTTGGCAGCATCAGTGACCAACCAGACATGTCCTATATAGGTGCGCGCACAGACATCGCTCGCGCCAGGCTTAAGCAAGCCACGCCACATTTTCCGATTGCCGTTACTTTCAATCCAAAAAATACGCACAGGGTTTTTTGTCATATTCCGGAAAGTGACTTTTACGGCCCGGCCTCCCATGGTTGATCGATATTGGCCGTTATTCAAAATTTTCGGATCGATCCATTTTAGCTCTTTTCGCATATCTGCAAAATACTCTAGCACACCCTCTACTCTAGCATTCACTTCTGGGTCAGCATGCTTTTCCATTTTCCGAAGTATATCTTCAGCAGGCTGTCCCATTTCCTGCAATTTTTTGACCGCTAATTGGCGGACGGAATACCGCTCGTCAGCAAGTTTCTGCAACAGCTCCACCACGATGAGCCGTGTGGGTTTCTCAGTAGCACCGGTCAGGGGCATACTAAAAACATAAAGAATAAAGACTAAGCAGGGTGAAAATAATCTCAATGTCATCTAGATTAGATGTTAATTTACATGCGCATATAATCACAAGGTGAATTCCACATATTTCAATATTAAATAGCCTGCTTGTAGTGACAGCCAACATAACAAAAAAAGAGGGATCCATACGGATCCCTCTTTGAGAAATAATGTGGAAGATTAGTTGCTCGTCATGGCAGACCGTGCGTGATCGAGACCCTTACGGAGCACCCATGCCCGAGTAGTGTCGCAACTAGTTTTCTGAGCGCGGTCGACAACCATTGCGAGGTCTTTGCGCATCGCACAGCTCACATGAGAACTCTTAGTCAATGAGACTAATGTTTGCTGGTAAATATCTGCACACTTTCCGTGGTTACCGTGGTTGAATACTGGAACACCCTTATCAATAGCTGCTTCAATCATCCGCGATGGATTAGTCATTACTTGCTGTGTCATCGCTTTTGTTTTGGGTAGGAGAACAGAATCAATCACGTGGATCACTCCGTTGTCACATTTGATGTCAGTGACTACGATCTTAGCTCCGTTGACATTGAAGACGCCATTATCAATTGCGAAGTTCAGTTTTTCGCCGCTAAGCGCTTTAGCTGATTTTGCATTGAGGGCACTACCAGCGGATACTTTCCCGGAGACTACATGTAGCGTAAGAATCCCCTTGAGCTTGTTGCGGTTTTCTGGCTTGAGGAGGGATTCTACGGTTCCTTTTGGGAGCGCTTTAAAGGCTGCATCAGTCGGTGCAAAGACCGTTAAGTTGTCATTACCTGTGAGCACTTTACTAAGTCCAGCAGCATCGACAGCCGCCAATAGCGTGTTGAATTTGCCAGCTTTCTTCGCCACATTTGCAATGTTGTTCTTAGGCTCTGGCGGAAGAATCACGGAGTCGATGACGTGGATTACGCCGTTTGATGCTTTGATGTCGGCGGAGACTAATTTCGCTCCGTTGATGTTTACTTTACCATTATTGAAGGCGATTTGCACTGGCTCACCTTGCAGGGTTTTTGCATTTCTTGCAGCAAGTGCTTGCGATAATCCGATATTGCCCTGCACGACGTGGTATTTGAGAATCGACTGTAGCTTGCTCTTGTTTTCTGGTTTCAAGAGAGTTTCGACTGTGCCTTTGGGCAATTTAGCGAATGCTGCATCAGTAGGTGCAAAGACTGTGAATGGGCCCTTACCTTTGAGAGCTCCAGCAAGATCTGCAGCACCAAGGGCAGCTGCGAGCGTCTTAAATGAACCTGCTGCAACGGCAGTGTCGACGATGTCTTTTCCCTCATTGCAATGGTTAGTGTGGCAGTTCCCAGCGGTTGCTGTGGATGTTAGCGCGAGTGACCCTATAAGGGCAGTTGTAGCGAGTATTTTCATAATAGTAGTGTTTGTTGGTCAGTTTCTTTGTTGCACCCATCATGGGTTACATACTGGTCTTCGCCAAATCTCACAAATTGGATTCAAAATAATCACATTTTTTGTCAGAAAATTTATCTTGGTATCCAGGAGGCCCCAGTTCTGGGAAAACTATGCTCGCAGTTGGTTCACCTCAAAAAGAAAGAACATTGCCGATTTGCTTATGCACAACTAGGAGAGGCGATTATAGATTTTGCCATTGCTGCTCGATTATGTCGGTGTATGAGGTGCACAACCGATACTAGCCCGTGGAATGCATATCGACAATGCAATGTAAGATATGATCCGCACCATTTTGATGATAAAAAAGCAAGAGATCACAAGAAATAATCGATGCAATCATGAATACAAAAACCATCTGGCTCACAGGCTGTAGCTCAGGACTCGGCCGGGCACTGGTCAATGAGTTCACCTCGGCCGGACACACCGTGGCTGGATGCGCCCGGCGTGAAGATAGGATCAGCAAATTACGCGAGACATTTCCTGAACCTCATTACTTTTCTGCAGTTGATGTTTCAAACGACAGCGAGGTAGAAAGTTTCTGCCGAGAGGCTTACGCGCAGACAGGCGTACCCGACCTCGTGATCAATAACGCAGCCATCATCAACGACCCCGCACCACTGTGGCAGATTCCAGCTGACGACTTCGACCGCCTAACCGCGATCAATATCAATGGCACTGCCAACGTTATTCGACACATCGTTCCGCTGATGGAAAAGAACGGAGGCGTCATCGTGAATTTATCTTCTGGCTGGGGTCGGTCAACCGCACCAGAAGTCGCACCCTACTGCGCCAGCAAGTGGGCAATCGAGGGGCTCACCCAAGCACTGGCGCAAGAACTACCCACCGGTCTCGTCGCCGTCCCCATGAACCCAGGAGTCATTAACACTGCCATGTTGCAAACTTGCTATGGAGAACACGCTGATAACTACTCCGATGCAAATACTTGGTCAAAAACAGCAGCTCCATTTTTACTCGGACTAGATGCATCTAATAATGGAGAAGCAATAACTGCACCCTGATTTTTCATCATTGTATAAATTTACTAACTCACAATACCCCTCATACTCCTATTTGCACCTATCCCAGCAGAGCAGAGGATATCTATGGTTCTGTTTCGCATACGTGTGCGAGCGTTTGATCACAGACAGCACAATGAATTTCGGTAAAATCATCAACCTAAAACCCAATGGGCCCAGTTTAAACGGTATTATGCAGCTCCAAAGAAGCTAACCTGCAAACCATCCCATAATAACACCACAAATAATATGTTAACTTGCCGCTTCATTACGCAATATCTGTAGCGGTGGCTGACTCGAGATACCACGGCTCAACAACATGCCTATGACAACGGTAGCCGAAACCACCGCAGCGACACCCAGGGCAAGCAATCCCCACGGAATCTGGTAAGGGTCTCCCTCAAAAACAGCGCGTCCTAACAGAATACTTGCTATAAGTGCCAGAAGTGAACCAGCCAGCGTCGCCATCAGCGCGAGTAACGCATACTCTACCGCCAGAATGCTCGATATCTGCCTGCGGCTTGCTCCCAGAGTGCGTAACAGAACACTCTCTCGAATTCTTACACGACGTCCGGCTAACAACGATGCAATCAGAACAATGGCACCAGTCACCACGGTGAATAAAGCCATGACCTGAACTGTTTTCCCGGCTGTCGTCAGAACCGATTGTACGGTCTTCAAAATCAGGCTAAGATCGATCGTATTTACAAAAGGTAGCTTTTTAAACATCGCCTGCTGGAGCTGGGCAGTCGCTTCATCATTAGGCGAGTTGGCTGCCAATACATTAAACGAAACGTATTCATCGATAGATCCTTCAGGAAACACGATAAAGAAATTGAGGTTCATACTGCGCCAATCGACTTCACGTAAACTTGCAATCCTTAGCTTCCTAGTCTCACCAAACCCCTCGATCGAAATCGTTACTTCGTCACCCAGTTTCAGTCCAAGATCATTCGCCAGTTTTTGTTCAAAACTAACCGGTATGGCATCATCCACCTGAAATTCCGACGTATCCCCCACCCACTCACCTGCTACGAGTTTTTCCGTGTCGGTGAGTGAATCTCGAAAGGTCGATCTAAACTCACGACGGAGAATCCATTTGGGAATAGGCCGCTCACCTTCAGCAGGTTTGATCAGTTCGGAAACTGGCCGACCCTTAATTTCGGTCAGTCTCATCTGCACAATAGGCGCATTACCCAGCAGCTTAACTCCATTCTTGGCGAGCAGTTTTTTAACCGCTTGTTTTTCTTCAGGTGGAATATCCACAAGAAACAAATTTGGCTTATTACTCATCCTGACGGGATCCAACCACTGCATCAGAATGTTTTGCATCATGATCAGCGTGAAAATAAGAAACGTCCCCAACCCTATCGAAACCATAAACAATCCCGTCTGGTTGTTAGGCCTGTATAGGCTGGCTATTCCTTGTCGGATAACAAACGGCCAAGATGGTTGTGCCAACCATTTCGCTACCCACCGCAGCAGCTTTCCGACGACTGCTAGAAAAAGAAATGCCGCCACAAGAAAACCAATATATCCAAGCGAAGTTTTCCATCCGTTTGCTACATCTTGTGTATCCCACCAAGTCAGTAAAAAGGCAAAAACAATCAATCCAAGAATAACAAGCCAACGCAGCGGATCACGTGACGATTTTTGTAAGCTTACCTGCTCACGGCGTAATGCCGCAAGCGGACTAACACGCCTGACAGCGAGCAGCGGAAGTAGCGCGAAGCTGATACAGATCATCACACCAACTATACTCGTCTTAGTAATCTCAAACCATGTGGGCGCTAATTCCACCGCAAAGGGCAACATTCCGGCAGGTAGGTTTTTGACGATCAAACCCAGAATAAATACAAACCCACTACCGACGAGGACACCACCCAGCGTGCCCATAATGCCCATGGCAATGCTCTGGATGAGATAAACAGCAAACGCACGCGCCGATGAACAACCAAGGCACCGCAACGTCGCGACACTTTGCAGCCTCTCGGAGATGTGGATGTGAATGGCACCCGCGACACCAATCCCGCCCAAAAAGAGCGCGCTAAATCCAATCAGATTAAAAAACGTGTAGAGTCGGTTGATTGCTTTCTCAATATTCTCGCTGCGTTTTTTTGAGGTCGTGCGCGTTAACCGCTGCTGCTCAAACACCTCAGCATTTTTTTTAACCAAAGCCTGGGCATCGACGTCCTTTGGTAATTTGAAATACGTTCTGTAAAAAACGAGGCTCTTGTTCCCTGTGAGATTAGATTTTTTAATTACATCAAGTGACGTAAGCACCGTTGGTGAAAATGCTGCGAAGCCTGACGCCGATGGCGGCGCCTGATCCAACACACCCAAAACCGGCAACTCAAGATCACCAATTTTTGCCATGTCCCCGACTTTGGCATCCATGTTCTTAAGAAAGGACGCCTCAACAACCACGCCTGGCTCATCCGCCACTTTCTGCCAAGCATCTGCAGGAGTTGTCACGATGTTTCCATAAAATGGAAACGCCCCGTCTAGTCCGCGGAGGCTCACCAGCTTGGGGGCGGTCGTGTTGCCCACACTCAGCATGGTTGTGAATGATACCTCTCTAGCCTGTTCACCACCATCACTGCCTAGATCAGCGAGCAGAGCTTCCGTTTCCTTCGTGTAGGGCTGCCGTGACGAAACCATCAAGTCAGCACCTAATAAGGATTTGGCCTGCCCGCCAACAGCATCATTCAAATTTTGTCTCAGCGAACCAATCGTTACCAAAGCTGCCACGCCAAATACAATCGACGCTGAAAACATCATCAGTCGCCAGCGTACAGGCCGACTATCACGCAATGCCATTTGCCAAGCCCACGCGCTGAAGAGGTGTCGGATAATCCCAAACATCAATATTCAAAATTGTTCGTATTTTCGACGAGTTTGCCGCCCTTGAGTCGGAATACATGGGACGCCTTCTTAGCGAGTTCCAGATCATGAGTCACGACTACTAACGCTGTGCCGAGCTCACGATTTAGATCAAACAACATTTCTTCAACAATCTCGCTCGCTTCCTCGTCAAGGTTTCCTGTCGGCTCATCAGCAAACAGCACCTGCGGCTGGTGAATGAATGCCCGTGCGATCGCCACCCGCTGCTGCTCACCACCTGAGAGCTGGTTCGGGTAATGTTTCATTCTTTCTCCAAGACCAACACGGCTCAACAGGTCAGCTGCTCGATTAGTAAGTGCTTCCCCATTCATTCCACACAACTCTCCGGGGATCAGAACATTTTCAAGAGCTGTCAACGTCGGCATCAGCTGAAAGTTTTGGAAAATAAAACCCAACGATTCACTGCGTAGGCTAGCACGGTCATCTTCTCCGAACTCGGAAATATCGCACCCGTCCAGCTCAACGCTACCGCTCGTTGCTCGATCTAATCCCGCACAAAGCCCGAGTAAAGTTGTCTTTCCACTGCCTGATGGCCCCACAATAGCCGCCGTCTCGCCCATCGGCACCCCGATACTCACACTATTCAATACTGTTAGTTCATGGTCGCCACTCGTGTAGGTTTTCGTGAGCTCGTGCGTCTTGAGAATAAATTTTGTTGCCATGATCTTCTAGCCAATTCCTGTGATCGGGTTACATTGCAGCGACTCTGGTTCGTTCAGCGAATCACCTGATATCCTAATGGATGTATCATGATACACCTTTTCCAAAAACCGTCTTCATTTTTTCATAGGATTCTTGTGCTCTGCGCATTGTGCCTCCCTGTGACTCAGGCATCTGAACAAATTCCGAAAAAGATCGTTTTCCTCGGCGATAGCATTACCGCCGGCTACGGCTTGAAAAAAGAGGAAGCCTACCCAGCAATCATCAAGAAACTTGCTCAATCAGATGGCCGTGACATTCAGATCATTAATGCTGGATTGAGTGGCGACACCACAAGCGGTGGTCTGCGCAGAATCCGTGTGCTCGCAAAAAAACCCATGGACGTTCTGGTAATTGCACTCGGCGGCAACGATGGCCTACGTGGCATCCCTCCAAAAGCCAGCCAGACGAACCTAGAAGCCATCATCGATGTCGTTCAGAATAAACATCCTAAAACCAAAATCATCATCGTCGGCATGCAGATGCCTGAAAATATGGGCAAAGACTATACCGACAGCTTCTTGAAAATATTTCCAGCCACAGCAGAAAACAAAAAAATTTACCACCTCAAGTTTTTATTAGCAGGTGTAGCCGCAGATAAATCCCTCAACCTCCCAGACGGCATCTGGCACGAAACAGGGCAATCGTTTTTGGGTTCCTTTCTCACCTCCTCCTCGTGGGAGGAGGTCTGAGT
>DPWT01000271.1 GCA_003527555.1 Verrucomicrobiales bacterium
GCTACAAAAAAGAAAATAACCGAAGAAGCATGCAACGACTCAGAAGGCAATGGAGCTGGTTCTATTTCGTCCGATGATGCATCAGCCGCAACAGAATCATCCGCTGAAACACACCAAGTGCCGCCTCGCATTGGACGAGTCAAGGGCCTTGGACCGGTAAAACGAACAAAAATGCCTGCTGAAGAAACCACTGAAAATAGCGCTTCTGAACAAGACGAAAGCGAGGTCCCCATAGGAAACGATCAAGGGGAAGATAATCAACCCCGTAAAAATATTCGCAACAACCGCCGTAATGGTAGAAACAATCGTAACAATAAACGCGAGCGACCACCTAAGCGAGAAATCGTATTGACCGGCGAGCCTGTTGATGTGAACGGAATGCTTGAGCTCGCCCCAAAAGGATTTGGTTTTCTCCGCGTGCCTGAAAAAAATTACACTCAGTGCAAAAAGGATGTTTTTGTGCCGCCAGATTTTATACGACGCCATGGCCTTCGCCCCGGTGTATGGGTTCAAGGCACCTCACAAGATGGCCCACGTGGCCCGCAGCTAACAGAGATCAAAACTATCAATGGCATTGATCCCGGCGAGGCTTTTAAACTACCACACTTCGAAGAGCTAAAAGCAATCAATCCGGATCGCCGAATTGCTTTTGAAACCACACCAGAACGTTTTACTACACGTGTGCTAGATATTATCTCTCCAGTAGGTCGTGGCCAACGTGGCCTAATTGTCTCACCTCCGCGGTCAGGGAAAACGACTCTACTGCTGCACATGGCAGAGGCTATTCAAGAAAAGTATGATGAATCAATTCACCTAATTATACTGCTCGTCGATGAGCGCCCTGAGGAGGTCACAGAGTTTCGCCGCACGCTGCCAGATGCTGAAATCTATGCCAGCTCAAATGACGATGGTAATCGTAACCACACACGTATCTCGGAAATGTGTATCGAACGCGCTAAACGATTGGTCGAGGGAGGAAAAGATGTACTCGTTCTAATGGATTCGATCACCCGCCTCGCTCGCGCCTATAACAACTCAGGGGGCGGAGGCAATAGCCGAGGCAAAGGCAAAGGTAAAAACCGTGGCTACCAGTCTGGCGGTATTGTCGCCGGGGCTCTTGAAATGCCACGCCGGCTGTTTGCAGCAGCACGCAACACTCGTAATGCAGGTTCCCTTACCATTCTCGCCACAGCCCTAATACAAACCAACTCACGTGCCGACGAAGCGATTTTCCAGGAATTTAAAGGTACGGGAAATATGGAGCTCGTTCTCGATCGCCGTATCGCCGAACAGTATATCTATCCAGCTGTTGATATCTTTAAATCAGGAACTCGCCGCGAAGAACTCATCATGGCGGAACACCTACTTTACAAGATCAACCTCATCAGACGCGGCCTCGCAGGACATCGACCAGAGGAGGCCATGGAACGTCTTATTTTCTTCCTGAAGAAGTTTCCCAACAATGCTCAAATGCTGATGGAAATTAAGGGCTAGGAGTATTTGTAATTCTTGATTGCAATTGGTATGTCAACAGAACTTACTCGTAACTTTTCGATAATAGCACACATCGATCACGGCAAAACAACATTGTCGGATCGATTAATGCAATTTACTAAAACGGTAGCTGAGCGCGACCAACAAGATCAATTGTTAGACGCAATGGATCTTGAGCGTGAGCGCGGTATCACCATCAAATCTCACCCCGTCACTATGCAGCATAAAGCAAAAGACGGAAAAACCTACCAGCTCAACCTGCTGGACACACCGGGTCACGTCGACTTTTCCTACGAAGTTTCTCGTTCTCTGGCTGCGTGTGAGGGCGCCTTGCTTATCGTTGATGCAGCTCAGGGGGTAGAAGCACAGACGATGGCAAACCTACACCTCGCCAACGAACAGGAGCTCACCATCATCCCGGTCATCAATAAAATCGACCTACCCAGTTCTGACCTACCCAAGGTTCACAAGCAACTTGAAGACATAATCTGCATTCCAGCCGAGGAGGCCATACCCGCATCGGCAAAGAACGGCATCGGCATCGAAGACATCCTAGAAGCCGTTGTGGAGCGTATCCCTCCTCCAATAGAGCATGAGGATAAGCTTCTAAGAGCCTCTGTCTTCGACTCCGTTTATGACACCTTTCGCGGCGTGGTCTCTTACGTTCGCGTCATGTCTGGCACCATGAAACGCGGTACTCGTATAAAACTTTTCCACACGCCAAAGACATACGAGATTAAAGAAGTAGGGGTATTCACTCCAGGAATGACAAAACGGGATGAACTCAGAGCAGGAGATGTCGGATACGTCATTGCGAATATGAAATCCGCCGATGAAGTCAAAATTGGCGACACCATCACCGATACCACCCATCCCTGTCCTGAGCCACTACCCGGCTTCAAGGAAATCCAGCCGATGGTTTTCTCCGGTATCTATCCGGTTGATTCGTCGGATTTTGAAGCGCTGAAGTTGGCCATGGGTAAGCTTCAGATCAATGACGCTGCCTTCACCTGGCAGTCAGAGTCGTCAGTGGCTCTCGGCTTTGGTTTTCGTTGCGGCTTTCTCGGGCTTCTACACATGGAGATTATCCAAGAACGTCTCAGACGAGAGTTCAATATGGACATCATATCTACCTACCCGTCCGTTATTTACGAAGTCACTCAAACTAACGGCGAGGAGGTAATCATTGACAACCCATGCCTGCTCCCCGAGTCACAAGCTATCCAAGAAATCCGAGAACCTATCGTCAGGGTATTTATTATGATACCAGGCGACTACATCGGAGACATGATGAAGCTGGTTATGGAAAAACGCGGCGAGATGGAAAACACCGAGACCATCGACGAATCCCGTGTCATGCTCACCTGCACGCTTCCTCTTTCCGAAATCTTGATCGACTTCAATGACAAACTGAAATCCATGACCCGAGGGTATGGCTCGATGGACTACGAGCATGCTGGCTACAAGCCCGGCAAACTCGTCAAAATGGACATCCTCATTGCAGCCGAACCCGTCGACGCCTTCTCCTCAATCGTTCATATCGACAAAGCCGCGCCATATGGGAGGCACCTCTGCAAGAAACTTAAAGATGTCATCCCACAACAGCTCTTTGTAGTAGCCATTCAAGCCGCCATCGGTGGTAAAATCATTGCACGAGAATCAATCACCGCAATGCGTAAAAACGTCACAGCTAAATGCTATGGGGGCGATATCTCCAGGAAACGAAAACTTCTGGAGAAACAGAAAAAAGGTAAGGCAAAGATGAAAGCTATCGGTAAGGTCAATATCCCTCAAGATGCATTCATCAAGGTCCTCAAAAACGACTAGCTGATAAGTGCACTAGCCTCTCTTGAAATGGAAACCACCCAACAACTGGTTCCTGAAAATAAATAAAACATGCCAACGTTTGTCATAGGTGATATCCACGGCTGCCTCAAATCTCTTGAGGCGCTCGTCGAATTCGTAGCACCCAAGAAAACCGATACATTAGTCACACTTGGAGACTATATCGACCGAGGCCCCAGCTCAAAAGGTGTCATTGATTTCCTATCAGAATGCCGTAATCCCTTCAATCTAGTGACATTGAAAGGCAACCATGAACAAATGATGGAAAACGCCAGACACTCCGAGCAAGAGCAGTATTTCTGGCTGGCTAACGGTGGCGAGACAACACTCGATTCTTTCTGCACCACAAATCTGGATGAAATTAACAATTCATACTGGCGCTTTATGGCGCAATGTAAGCTATACCATGAGACTGATCAGCACATTATTGTGCATGCTGGGCTCGATCCAAAATTACCTCTCGATAAACAACCTAAAGAAGTCCTTCTGTGGAAACGCATTTTTGATACCGAACAACACGTATCGGGAAAAAAATTGATCTGCGGTCACACCTCTCAACGCTCCGGCGACCCCCTGATCCTTGACCACGCAGTCTGCATTGACACCAACGCATGAAGTTCAGGGTGGCTCACTTGTATGGATATAGACAACGAGAAATATTGGCAAGCAAACGAACAAGGCGAAACTCGGATGTGGAGTTCGCGTTAATAGCCAACAACCCATGTCATTTATGCATTTGGAGTTGGATTTTCAAATTTAGAACATAAAAACAC
>DPWT01000192.1 GCA_003527555.1 Verrucomicrobiales bacterium
CTTCCTATTTACGAACCAGGCTTACATGAAGTTGTGATGGAGGCCCGCGGTCGCAACTTGTTTTTCTCAACTGATACTGCGGCTGCGATCGTCGACGCTGATATCATTTTTGTCTCAGTTGGCACGCCGACTAAAACTTACGGTCGCGGTGCAGGTCGTGCTGCTGACCTATGCTACATTGAAGGTGCGGCACGCATGATCGCTAAGGTCGCCAAAGGGCCAAAAATAATCGTGGAAAAAAGCACCATACCGGTGCGCACTGCTGAGGCCATGAGAACCATCCTCACGGCAAACTCAGAAGACAGTCAGTTTCAGGTGTTGTCGAATCCTGAGTTTCTTGCTGAGGGAACGGCCATTGATGATTTGCAAGACCCAGATCGAATTCTCATTGGTGGAGAAAAAACACCCGAAGGAGATGCTGCTGTTGAAACTCTTGTTAGTATATATAACAATTGGATCCCGCGCGATCGTATTCTCACCACCAACCTATGGTCGTCTGAGCTTTCCAAGCTTGTTGCCAATGCTTTTCTTGCTCAGCGTATATCTTCTATCAACTCTATCTCAGCACTCTGTGAAACCACCGGTGCTGATGTTGATGAGGTAGCGCGCGCCATAGGAATGGATTCACGGATCGGCTCAAAATTTCTAAAATCATCTGTTGGATTCGGCGGTTCATGCTTCCAGAAAGATATTCTTAACCTGGTTTATCTCTGCGAGCATTTTGGGCTGCCACAAGTTGCTTCTTATTGGGAAGGTGTCATTAAGATGAACGACTGGCAGAGGTCACGGTTTTCCGAGAAGATCGTAAACACCCTGTTCAATACCGTGCGAGGAAAGCGCATTGCCGTATGGGGTTTTGCCTTCAAAAAAGACACGAACGACACCCGCGAATCAGCATCAATTTATGTATGCCGCGATCTTTTATTAGAGGGCGCCAACATTGCGCTACACGACCCTCGCGTTCCAGAGCAAAACATTTTTGAAGATCTTAAATACGTAGGCATTAGCCAGGAAATGATCGACGCCCAGCTTACAATCTGTGATTCCTGTGAGGATGCTGCTTCAGGAGCACATGGCGTGGCAGTTCTCACAGAATGGGATGAATTTAGGAGAGTTGATTTCCAAAGCATTCTCGATGATATGCACAAACCAGCATTCGTTTTTGATGGACGAAACCTCTTAGATCACGACGCCTTACGTAACATAGGCTTCGAAGTCTATGCTATTGGAAAAGGATAGAATAGACAGCAGAAGCCTGACAACAGAGACGATGATGACAAATCATTTTGAGAAACTGGATGTTTGGAAGCGTGGTTGTCAGTTGGCTCAAGATACATACATCGTCTTTCAAGAGTCGCGCGATTATTCTTATCGTGATCAGATGGTCAGGTCTTCTCTTTGAATCCCTTCAAATATTGCTGAAGGATCTGACCGCGGTACACCAAAAGAATTTATCCGCTTCCTCAACATTGCCAGCGGTTCATCCGCTGAACTTCGCACCCAAGCCTACATCGCAGGAAAACTTGAAATCATTTCAAAAGAACAAACTCAGCAAATCGTGCCCGAATCTCGGGAAATATCAGCCATGATTCAAGGTCTGATCCGCTCCATCAAAGCCACTTTGTAAGTCCTCGCCTATCGTCTAATTATAGTCTGTTTAACTCTCTGTTGTCTGCAGTCTGTCATCTGCTATCTAAAACCACTTCCCAACTTCCAAACTACGTCATGTCCAAACGTATTCTCATCACTGGAGGAGCCGGCTTTCTCGGCTCCCATCTCTGCGAGCGCCTCCTCAACGAGGGTAACGAGGTTATCTGCCTGGATAACTATTTCACCGGGGCTAAGAATAACGTAAGCCACCTCACGGATAACCCACGTTTTGAGCTCATGCGGCACGATGTGATCGATCCCATCAAGGTGGAGGTTGATCAGATCTACAATCTTGCCTGCCCGGCATCTCCGCCGCATTACCAGTATAATGCCATCAAGACGATCAAGACATCTGTCATGGGTGCGATCAATTGCCTCGGTCTAGCCAAGCGCTGTAAAGCCAGAGTTTTTCAGGCATCCACTTCCGAGGTTTACGGTGACCCAGCTGTGCATCCTCAACCAGAATCCTACTGGGGAAATGTTAACCCGATCGGTATTCGCTCGTGTTACGATGAAGGTAAACGTGCCGCTGAAACATTATTCATGGACTACCACCGCCAAAACGGTGTTGATATCCGTATTGTTAGAATATTTAACACGTATGGCCCACGCATGAACCCAGACGACGGCCGTGTGGTTTCCAACTTCATCTGTCAGGCACTGCGAGGTGAAGACATCACCATCTATGGTGACGGTACACAGACACGGTCATTTTGCTACGTTGATGATTTGATTGACGGTTTTGTGCGGCTCATGAATCAGGACGAAGTCACGGGCCCTATTAATATGGGCAATCCGGGTGAGTTCACCATGTTGGGACTTGCCGATCAGGTGCTAGCCAAAGTTGGGGGCTCATCACAACTCGTATTTGAGCCACTGCCGGGGGACGA
>DPWT01000231.1 GCA_003527555.1 Verrucomicrobiales bacterium
AGAAAGATTTGAATCGCAAACGTGTGCGTGCACCGAAGCTTGAGTCAATCTATTTCATTCAGCCAAAAATTTTCATTGAGGCAATGGCGCTGTATAATGGAAGGAATTATGCTGAGGCTAAGGAAAAGTTTACAGAGTGTGAGATGGCATACAAATCGATTGATACAGCCCCAAACAACTACTCTAGCTTGGCTGGCTTTTACAAAATGGAGTGTAGTCGCAGGATGTTTGACTTATCTTCTTTGAGTCAAGAAATGGAAAAGTTTCTCAAGACTGGTCTTACAAGAGAATCGCATATTCAGCAACTTGAGGTAAATGCGTTCTGGGAAGCGGTGCGGCTCAAGGAATGGGATCGCCTTGATCGTCTAGCACAGGCATGGAGAAAGCGTAAAGTTACTGGTTCTCAACGGGCACAAATTGCTTACTGTCATGGTGTAGCGCTAGAAAACCTCTCCAAGAAAGACCCCCATAAATTATCCAAGGCACTGATTGCATACAACATTGTTATGAGTGCTGACTTCACGGCATCTGTAGAACTTGTAATACGCGCAACTAGCAACACTCTCGCATTATATGACAGTGATGAGGGAGTTAAGCAGGCAATTCGTTTTTGGAAAACAGAGGATGAGAACCCCAACTCGACTGGTTACTTGCGTTTAATGGAAGCCAACGCAGTGGTTAAATTATACAAACAGGCAGGATTTGATCAGATTTTGCCATTGAAGGCAAATTTTGTTAAGTTTCAAAAGTATGCCCCATCTGCCGAATAAGTTATCAGCGTATTGTAGCCCGGCAATATGTCGGGGTATTGGGCAAGTAGATTTCTACGAGCCGAGTGAAAACTAGGGTATGATTACGGTTAAGTGCTAAGCAACTCACTCAGCGCTTTTTTGATGTCTGTATCCTGATGGGAAAATACAGTTCGCAAATCGAGATGAATTTGTTCGTTCTCTGTGACTCCAACAATAGCTGGGGTGCCTATACGAAGCATGCGGGCTAGCTTGTTAAGGGAGATGTTTTGAGGTTTAATACTGATGGCGATCGATGGGATTTCGGACTTTGGCATTGTGCCACCACCTGTGCGTGAGGTTGTTTTCGTAATACTGCAAATTTGCTGAATATCAGGATCGAGTGATGCTATTAATTCTTGAGCGCGTTGATGTAATGTATCTGTTGGTTCAGAAATGAAATTGAGCACAGGGACATCGGCAACATGCTTGTTGGATTGAGTAGCGAGGTATGTATCTAGGCATTCTTGTAGTGTGGCCAGGATGAGCTTGTCGCACCGCACAGCGCGGAAAAAGGGTTCTTTTTTAATACCGTCAACAAGGTCTTGGCGGCCCGCGATGATACCGGATTGCGGCCCACCCAGTAGCTTATCACCCGAAAAGCATACGAGGTCAATGCCGTTGCGCAGTGCTTCTTGGGGAGTTGGTTCATGATCGATAGGTGCAAGATCATCGGTTGCCATCATGGCGCCTGATCCAATATCCTCGACTAATGGTAGCTTATGCTCGTGGGCTAGGTCGGCGATTTCTGTTACTTCGGGCTCATCTGTAAAACCGCCGATGTAGAAGTTTGAACGATGTACCTTAAGAATCATCGCCGTATTTGGAGTGATTGCCATAGCATAATCGTTTAGATTAGTTTTGTTGGTAGCGCCCACCTCCACAAGTTTTGCCCCGGAAGTTGCGAGGATATCGGGGATACGAAATCCTCCTCCAATTTCTACGAGTTCGCTACGGGATACAATGACCTCGTTTTTTTCCCCTTCGCACAGGTAGCGCAGAGTGAGCACTAGTGCTGCGGCACAATTATTCACGGCGGTTGCTGCGTCAGCGGCAAGCACTGCAGCTAGTGCTGATTCAAGATACCCTGCGCGTTTGCCGCGTGTGCCATCTGTTAAATTGAACTCGAGGTTGCTGTATCCTGTGGCAATTTCAGTGAGAGCCTTCGCTGCTTGAGGACCAAGTGGTGAGCGGCCCAGATTGGTATGTATGACCACTCCGGTTGCGTTGATCACCGGTTGTAGCCGACTAGCAGCGAAGTTAGATAGCTCCTGCTTTATTTGGGACTCAATTTCTTGCCGTTTGATCATTTCACCATCGAGGATTCGTTGTCGATGTAGTTTGATTTGCCGTTGTACGAAGTGGGTGACTAGGGCTCTGGGCAGGGCGCATGTATCTGCTAACTGTTTAGTGAGTTTTTCAACGGATGGCAGTTCGCGTAATGCTTGCTGTGGACTTGGCATATTTTAAAATTAGCGAGTTGTCTTGATTTGACAAGCGAAGTGATGATTTACAATGGCACATTTATGATTGAGGTCATTACATCTCTCTATTTGAGGCCGCTGAGATTCATGGTTTTGGTAAAATAATCTTCCAGATTAGGCAGATTATCATGGGTGTTAAATTTGCTTGCCGTCGTATTGACAACATTCACTGTCGGCATAAGCTGGCTTCATTACTTATGGGTTTGCCAAGCTAGACCCTAGGAAAGATACAAATCCTAATTTTACTGTATGAGCCAATATATCCCTCCCGTGAGCCCACGCGATGAAGTGCATGGTTACGTTTACTTCGCGCGCTTGTACAGTAAAATCAAACTTTGGTCGTCAGGTACCCTTGACCCAGAATTTGAACCGAATATGGGAAATGCTATGGATCTGTGGGCATGCCAGTTTCTTCAGGTTGATTACAATGATCTTAAGCAAGTTATTTTGGATGGAGCTACCTGTGAGCTGGCATTGGAATGGTGTTGGAAAAATGGAAAGAAACCGAGTGAAGATGAGCTCGATTGGTGGAACAGCTACATGCGTAATCGGGGGTTTCGTGACGATTTTACTGAGAAACTTGTTTTCCGAAAAGCAGAAGCTGGTTGGCAGGATCGGGATGAAATTCAATCATTCTTTGATTACCTCGATGCTGATGACGGACGCTTGTGAGCCTGCGTGACAATTAATATTATACTTTTTATGACTCTGGAAAAATTGGGTTGGAATAAAAAATTCCAGAAAGCTTTTGATGGGCTTTCTCAAAATAATTGCGTTCCGGCACGCCTAATCCGTGATAATAAAATTACATATGGAGCGCTGTTCGTAGATGATACGGGCGATATTTGTGAACGAGAGGTTGTGATGAGTGGTAAAGTTTATCATGATGCTAGGTCGGATGCTGAATTGCCGGCCGTGGGTGATTGGATAGCGCTTGAATTAGCGGACGGTGACGATGGTGAAAACATGATTCGTGCACGCTTGCCGCGGCAGGCATGCTTTTCAAGGAAACTTCCGGGTAAGAGTGCTGAGGAGCAGGTGATTGCTGCTAATGTCACAGTAGTTGTCGTGGTGACTGATGCGGGTTCAGATTTTAACCTTCGCCGTATGGAGCGCTACTTTACTCTCATTCGGCGAAGTGGATCAAAGGCGGTTGTGCTGGTCAATAAATCGGACCTTTTTTCTGATGCACAAAATCGTGAAGCTGTGGATTTGATTAAAGGTCTTGGTGGTGATGCTGATGTTTACATCACATCGGCAGCCGAAAATGATGGGCTTGAGGTATTAAGAAAGTATCTTGCCTTGGGAGTTTCGGTGACATTAGTTGGGTCAAGCGGGGTGGGAAAATCCACATTGATCAATCAGTTGTTAGGCGAAGATTTTCAGTGGACCAGTGATGTTAACGGGCTTACCGGCAAAGGGAGGCATACAACAACAGCTCGTGAGCTCATCCTGTTAGATGATGGCGGTATTCTTATCGATAATCCGGGGATGCGAGAAATTCAGATGTGGACTGATGAGCAAACATTACGTGAGAGTTTTTCTGATGTTGAGGAATTGGCCTCTCAGTGTCAGTTCCATGACTGTAAGCATGGCGACGATAGGGGATGTGCTATCAGGGTTGCTGTTGAAAATGGTGAACTTGAAGTAGGGCGGTATGAGAGCTACCTCAAACTAGAAGAGGAAATTGCAAAACTGGAAAAAAGACAGAAAAAGCGTCGCCAGTTATCCGAGCGACGTGCTAAGCGGGATCACCGTGTAAAAGCTCGTAACCTTGCAGATCGGATTGATTTGGGAAGAGATGATGATCCCGACTGGCGTTAGGGCTGTATGCATCTTTTTTTGTCAGGTGGAAAGTGGCTGCAGTGGTTGATGTTTTATTAGCTCACCACGAATGTTTGTGTTTGAGTTGCTGGTGACTTTTGCACTTAACCGCGCTGCCTTATTTAGATCTTTTTGCGCGATGCCAGTCACGTGTGTCTGGATTGGTTAGGATCTCAACGGGCTGCTCGCCGAGATTCAAATCTTGGATGAGTTTTTCAAGTAAAACCAGAGATGCTACAGAATCATAAAGTGCATCATGCCATGTCTTATGGGGAACGAGTGAAGAGACCTTATCGGTGAGTTGGAACTGCTCACAGAGATTACCCAGAGCATGGGATGCAAGATCTGGGAATACCGCACGGTAGAGCTGAAGGGTGTCAATCCACGGGCTGAAACCATGCGCAGGGAAAGCGCGGAGATAACGTTTTTCTGTGCCGTGACCGTGGGCAACAGCGATATTTCCGCCCAGACGCATTTTAACCTCAGGCCATAGCGTCATTAAGGGTGGTGCTCCTGCTAGGTCATCAGTGGTGATGCCATGAACTTTTTGTGCAGCCCAGCTGATTTTTTGTTTTGTGTGTAGGAAGGAAACGTATGCGTCAGAGTGGCCATGAGTTTGAGACCAAGTGGCCATACCTATTTGTACAGGTACGTCTGTTTTGCCTCGCTCCGCTCCCGCTGATTCAAAATCTATGGCAGCGAATATACGTTCCGCAATCATCAGGTTATCCTACAATTCCGGCGGCTTTCAATTGTGCCGCTGCATCACGAATGACTGTCTCTGTTGTAGTCCAGTCGATACACTGGTCTGTGATTGACAGACCATAGGTTAGTTCCTCGACGGGGCGGGGGAATCCTTGATTGCCTGCCACGATGTTGCTTTCCAGCATTGCGCCAATCACATTGATGTTGCCGCCACAGCGTTGCCTGACGATCTCTTTGAATACATTTGGCATATTCTCCTGTTTTTTACTGCAGTTCGCGTGAGATGCATCGATCATTACTGATGGTTGCAGATTATTTTTTTCTAGTAATGAGGTGGTAACTGCAACGTCATCGGCGCCGTAGTTTGGACCCTGATCGCCACCGCGCAGGATGATATGGCAGTCGGGGTTACCGGAGGTGGTGACAGCGGATGCCACTCCCTGCTCGCTCACACCAAGAAATGTTTGTGACTGAGTGGCTGCTTTGATGGCATTAACGGCGGCAACGAGATCACCTGTGGTTGTGTTTTTAAAGCCAAGGGGCATGGACAAGCCTGATGCCATTTGGCGGTGCGTCTGGCTTTCTGTGGTGCGTGCACCTATCGCAGACCAGCTTATTAGGTCTGCGATGTATTGTGGGGTGATTGGGTCTAGGAGTTCGGTGGCGGTTGGTAGGCCCGCATTTATGACTTCGCGTAGGAATAGACGTGCTTGGCGCAGGCCATCGGGAATGTTATCGGAGCCATCGAGTTTGGGATCCATAATGAGGCCTTTCCAGCCTGTGGTTGTGCGGGGTTTTTCAAAATACACGCGCATCACGATGTATAGTTGGTGCTTAACCTCATCTGCTAGCTTAGCGAGGCGGTTGGCGTAGTCGATTCCTGCTTCAGTATCATGGATTGAGCATGGTCCGCAGATTAGCAGCATTCGATGATCTTGGCCGTTGAGGATGTTACGAATGTGTTGGCGAGACTCTGCCATGAACTCAGCTTGCTTCTGTGTGCGTTCTACTTCGGAAAGCATGAGAGCGGGTGTGGGCAGCGGGATATTACTGGAGATGTGTAGGTCGGTGACTTGAGCCATAAAAGAGCTATAAGTTTCAGGATTGAAGTTTCAAGTTTGAAGTGACAGAGAGCTCTGGTAAATAGAGGTTATGAAAGACAAAGCGATTGGCTTATTGCAGGAATTGACTGATGCCCATGGTGCGCCTGGGTTTGAAGACGAAGTGAGGGCGATTTTTGCTGACGAGCTTGCTGAAGTGGGTGAAATCAGCACCGATGGAAATGGATCGGTTTTCTGTCAGCGTGGTCAGGGGCCCAGAGTTTTGCTTACTGGGCATATGGATGAGGTTGCCTTCAGGGTGCAGAACATCACAGCTGATGGATTTATCCAGTTTGTGCCTCTTGGTGGTTGGTGGCCGCACTGCTTACTTGCTCAGAGAGTGGCGGTGCGTAATAAAGAAGGACGGAAAATCATGGGTGTGATCTCATCCAAGCCGCCACACTTTTTACCCGACTCAGAGCGTTCAAAAGTTCTAAGTATTGAGCAAATGTTCATTGATGTGGGTGCGCAAAGCCAGATGGATTTAGACGCGAACTACGGCATTAGAGTGGGGGACCCAATTGTGCCAATGACGGATTTTACGCGTATGGGTCATCATGATTTACTGATGGCTAAGGCGTTTGATAATCGCGTAGGTATGGCGTGTGCCATTCAAGCAACTCAAGCCCTTGCAGCGAGTGGTCATCCTAATATGTTGATCGCCTGTGGAACTGTGCAAGAGGAAGTGGGTGTGCGTGGTGCCATAACGGCTGCCGTACAGGCAAAGCCCGATGTGGCGGTGGTTCTGGAAGGTACGCCTGCTGATGATACTCCTGGCTTTAATCGGGCTCTTTCTCAAGGAGCGATGGGTCGTGGCGTACAAATTAGGATGCAGGACCCAACGGCCATTATGAATCCTGCGCTGGTGGACCTTGCTGTTGCTACGGCTGAGGAGGAAGGTATTCCTCATCAAGTGACGGTGCGTAGCAGTGGAGGGACTGATGCACGGGCATTTCATCTATCAGGAACAGGAGTGCCGAGTATCGTGTTGGGTGTGCCGTCCCGATACATTCACTCGCATAACTCAATCATCGATGTGAATGACTACCTTGCGATGGTGAATCTCTCAATGGCATTGGTGCAGAAGTTGGATCAGGCTAACGTAGATTCTCTGACGGAATATCTCTAGAGTAGGGGGGCATGAGTTTCTCAGGATAGCATTCTCCCAAGTCGATTCTTGCCAGATGCGGGGGATTGGTGTGAGTTGTCGGTGTGCTGGCTACTTACATCCACAACATGGACCCGGTGATCTTTGATGTCGTCGGTCCGATTAAATTGCGTTGGTATGGTTTGGGTTATCTGCTGGGTTTTGTTTTGGGCTTTCTATTACTACGCTGGCTCGCAAGAAAAAAACTATGGGTGCTGCCAGCAGAAAAGGTAGCTGACTTCATTGCCTATTCGGCATTTTTCGGTGTTTTTCTCGGCGGTAGATTTGGGTATATATTATTCTACCCACTACAGACGGTACCTGGTCGTGCCGAATTTGCAGATGTCCCGTTGATGATTTTCAGGGTTTGGGACGGAGGGATGGCTAGCCACGGCGGAATTCTTGGGCTGGTGATTTTCACATACTTTTATGCACGCAAGAACAAGGTCTCCTGGACAGGCGTGGGAGATGGTTTGTGCGTGGTCGCTCCGATCGGTATTGCTCTCGTTAGACTTGCCAATTTCATCAATGGCGAGCTGTATGGGAGAGTCACAAGTGGTGTTAGTTGGGCGATGAAGTTTCCTGGGGCACTGAGGGAAAATGGTAGAGCATGGGATGCTGTGAATGCATGTCGGCCGCTGGCTCCAGAAATCGATAACTTCAGAGGTTCGGATAATGAAGTTTTTAGTCAGCAGTTATCTTATCTGATCGATCAATCGAGGGATAGGCCAGAACTACTGAATGCTCTTGGGGAGTATGTGCAGGCTCGTCATCCCTCGCAACTTTACGAAGCATTACTTGAGGGATTTGTGCTGTTTGCCATTCTGTTTGCACTGCGTGTGCGTATTCCTAAACTCGCCAACGGGGTAATTACCGGACTGTTTTTTGTGCTCTATGCCGTGTTTCGTATCATCGTGGAAAATTATCGTGAGCCCGACGTTGGGCAGGCATTGATCATGGGTTTAACCAAAGGGCAGTTTTACTCTACCTTTATGATTGTTGGAGGGCTATGCTTCCTTGCCTACTCGTTAAAGAGAAAGCAACCGAGCGTGTGATTAAAGATCGGTTCCAGCTTACTTGGCTTGGGGAATGATCTCGAAGCGGAAGGCGTTGTTCTTGCCTAAGTATTGCTTAGCCAGAGCGTTGAGCTCATCAAGTTTCATATTTGTGTAGTCTTTGTCACGCTCGCTCGCCCACTGGAGTCGATATGGTTGCTCTTGTGACTGTGACATCACAGTTCCTAACCAGTAAGAGTTTTGACGGAGAGTCTTTTTTAGTTCGCTTATTTTTGGTGCAAGGGCGCGTTGTAGTTCATCCTCAGTGGCTCCCTCGCGGGCTAGCTTATCGGCAATCTCGATGATGATTTTACCCACACGTTCGGCCTGTTGAGGTTTTCCTGGGCTTACGGCGAGCATGTAGCCGAGATTTTCGAAGACATCGCTTGGTTGGAATCCGGCATAAGGGCTGTATGCCTCGCCGAGTTCTTCACGAATTTTTTCACGCATTCTATTTGATAAGATGGAGCTGAGAACGCCCATGCGCCTAATTTCTTTGATGGACTCTGCCGCCAGCCATGGACCACGCCATGTGATAATTGCAGTGCCTGTGGGGATGCGGCTTTCGAACGTGTAGCGCTTTTCTTGCGGTGCCTTTGGTAGGGTAGGTAGTTTACGTTCATTGGCGTAGGCGGGTTTGACGGCAGCACGCTTAGGTAATGCTCCGACCGTCCGAGCGAGTATTTCCTTGAGTCTTTTTGAGTCAAAATCACCCACGATTGATAGCTCCATGTAATCTTTCTGAAGTGATGGCAGAATCCATTTCCTGACATCTTCTGTGCGTAACGCCTTTGCTTGTTCCTGAGTAGGGAAGATGAAGCGTGGATCATTGCCACGGAGGAAAGCGGTTAGCTTTGCTTGCGCGCCTGCTGGGCTGTGTTTCATTTGAGAGTAGATGGCGGGGATTTGAGCCTTAAACATACGTTCTGCTTCTGGTCGAAATCCAGGGTCTGTTAAATACGCACAGAGTAGCTGAAGTTGAAGTTCGAGGTCGTCTGCTGTGGTGGCGCCACTGAACACAAAGGCATCGTCGCCCACTGACATGTTAATGCCTACGTTGCGCCCGGCTAAAATTGTGCGAAGTTCATCATTACTGTGTTTGCCTAGACCGCCAGCGGTGAAAGTAGCTGATGTAATGGTATCCAGCCCGATCTTGTCTTTTGGCATAGTTAGTTTGCCGCCACCTACGCGGGCAGTGAGATTGACAGAATCCTTACTGAAGTTGGTTTTTTTAATATTACAGCGACAACCATTGTGGAAAGTGAGTTGGGTGAAGTCGTGTTCCTTGACGTGTTTAGTTTGGGTGATCTCACCGGTCTCACCAACAATGGTGTAGTCAAACTTCTGAGATTGTTTTTTTTCAAGTGCTTTAACGGCTACAGTTTTACTTTTCTTAAACAACGCGGCAAGTTTGGTCGTAGCATCTGCCGTTTTCTTGTTTGTGGTCAAAATGAGGGTTACATTATCAGTATCCCATTGTTTTTTGAATGCCTCGTGGGCGACTTGTGGTGTGACTTTAGCGAGGTTTTCGCGAAGGATGGCGAGGTCGTCTGTGGGTGTGGAAAATACAGCACGGTTGTGAACGTGCTTGGCGAGTGCTGATGCTAGGTTATTGGTCTTGCGGCTGGGCGCGGATTTGACGGCGCGTTGGTAAGCATTGATGAGGTTCGCCTTAATCTCGTCGAGTTCGTCTTGGGTGAAGCCATGTTCAATAGCTCGGCGGACTTCTTGCTCGAGCATTGGCACGGCGGCTTTCCAATTATGGTTTTTAGCATTCACAGACAACCCGTGAATTTGTGAAAACTTGAACAGATCGTATAGGTAGGCATTACCGCCGGATATTGCAGAATTTTCTTTTTTGGCTAATACCGAGAAGCGTCTGTTTAGAATAGAATTGGCAGCCATCAGTGGAAGTTTGGTTCCGCGATTTGCTTTAGTGTCGGGTTTAAGATTGTAATTTTTGATATTTACCATGCTGATATCGGTGGTGGCTACCTCCTTGTCAGCAATCAGTAGTGTCTTAAAACCAACGTCGTTTGAGATAGTTCCCAAATTAGGTTTTGGTCCGGGTTTCTCTGGATCTTTCATGTTGCCGAATGTCCTAATGATTCTCTTTTCGGCTTCTTTGACGTCGAGGTCACCAACGTAAATAAATGTCATCCTACTCGGTATGTAATACTGTGAGTAGAAATCGGTGAATGCAGAGCGTGGTGCTGACTTGATGATTTCTTCAGTGCCGATCGGGAAGCGTTTTACCAGAAGGGCATCTGGGAGTAAGGCATTGAACTGTTGTTCCATGAGGCGCATCTGCACTGAGTCGCGGGATGTTTTTTCAGCTAGAATTACGCCTCGCTCTTTATCAATCTCCTCTTTGCGAAGAAATGCACCATCGCCAAAGTCGCGCATCACGTCAAATCCGAGTTTAAGTGTGTCTGCTTTGTTGTTCGGTAAATCCAGCATATAAACGGTCTCATCGAAGGATGTGTAGGCATTGGCATGTGCACCGAAGGCGATACCGAGACGTTGCATCTGGGGGATGAGTTTGGTGGAGTCAGGGAAATTTTTTGAGCCATTAAACACCATATGCTCTAGAAAGTGGGCAACTCCGCGTTGGTCATCACGTTCCATGAGGGAACCCGCAGCAATGTGCAGTCTCATGCTAACCCTGCCCGGTGGCTCAGCGTTTTGCATGATGATGTATTTCATGCTATTTGCTAATTTGCCGTAGCGAACATTGGCATCAGGTTGAATATCACTGATTTCGTGGGCCCATGTCGCAGGGGTTGTTTTAGCGTGCAGTGGGGCAGCGATAGCCAGTGTGCCAATGAGTGAGTGTATAATAAATTTCATAAATATATAACATCCATAGCGGTTCCTGCTCTGGCTATTGTTTGAAATTATAAAAATCCATACTGCAGATATAAATGGGATGTGGGGCGATTGATCTTGACCCATGTGAAAGGGAACCTTAGCTTCCCGCGTCCCGCGCCATGGAGGCGCTTTTTTCCATGAATATCCACGAATATCAGGCAAAGGAGTTGTTCGAAAAATTTGGCGTGGCCAGCCCCAATGGTCAGGTCGCAGCAACAACTGAAGAAGCAATGGCCGCCGCAGAAGCCATTGGCGGAAACAACCTCGTCATCAAGGCTCAAGTGCACGCTGGTGGTCGAGGTAAAGGAACGTTTAAGAATGGTTTTGAAGGGGGTGTGCATCTTGTGGAAACGCCAGAAAAAGCAGCCGAGTATGCTGAAAAAATGATTGGGCAGACACTCGTTACCAAGCAGACAGGTGACGATGGTAAACTCGTCAGCAAGGTGATGATTGCCGAAGCCGTCGATATTGATCGAGAACTCTACCTTGCAATCTTAATGGACCGCGAGACCTGTAGGCCTGTCATCGTTGCAAGTACGGAAGGGGGAATGGACATTGAAGAGGTTGCAGAATCTACGCCGGAAAAAATCGTTCGGCAGTTTATTCATCCGCTTGCCGGTCTTCAAGGGTATGAAGTGCGTAAGCTTGCAAAAGCCCTCGAGCTCAGCGGTGACCAAGCCAAGCAGTTTGGTAAGCTCATTAAGAATCTTTACACGCTATTCATCAAGTGTGACTGCTCGATGGTTGAGATCAACCCACTCGTAGTTACTCCAGACGGGCAGGTGCTAGCGCTTGATGCTAAGTTTGGTTTTGATGATAATGCGCTTTATCGTCATCCGGATATCGTTGCTTATCGTGATACTGATGAGGAAGATCCTCGCGAGGTTGAAGCTTCTAAATTTGATCTTAACTACATTGGTCTTGATGGCAACATTGCCTGCCTTGTGAATGGAGCAGGTTTAGCGATGGCGACGATGGATATCATTAAGCACTGCGGTGGTGATCCTGCGAACTTCCTCGACGTGGGAGGTGGTGCAACCAAAGAACAAGTCTCTGCTGCTTTTAAAATCATCCTTGGTGACCCGAACGTTCAAGGGATCCTAGTCAATATATTTGGTGGCATCATGCAGTGTGATATTATCGCTGAGGGTATTCTGGCTGCTGCAAAAGAAACGGACTTAAATATCCCGTTAATCGTGCGTCTCGAGGGAACCAATGTTGAAAAGGGCCGAGAACTCATCGCGAATTCTGATCTCGATGTCATCACTGCAGTGAGCCTAAATGACGCTGCAGAGAAAGCCGTCACCGCTGTTAGCGCTTAACCACTAATCACCCATTTACCATGTCTATATTAGTTGATGAAAATACCAAGGTGCTCGTTCAGGGCATCACCGGAGGCTTTGGAGGCAAACATGCCCAGCTGAGCCTCGATTATGGCACCCAGATTGTTGCTGGCGTAACTCCAGGCAAAGGAGGACAAACCTTTGGTAGTAGCACGCCCGTGTTTGATACTGTTGAGGAGGCAGCTACTGAGACAGGAGCAACTGTGTCGGCCATATTTGTGCCGCCCCCATTTGCAGCGGATGCTATTCTTGAGGCTGTTGACGCTCAGCTCGATCTTGTGGTTTGTATCACGGAAGGGATTCCTGTGGCGGACATGATGCGTGTTAAAGAAATCATGAAGGGCAGCAAGACGCGACTTATCGGGCCTAATTGTCCGGGTATTGTTACGCCAGGTCATGGAGAAGGTTCTCATGGAGGATGCCGGATAGGTATTGCCCCCGGTTATATTCATAAGCGTGGAAATGTTGGTGTTGTATCGCGTTCGGGCACTTTGACCTATGAGGCGGTGTATCAGCTAACAGAGCTGGGATACGGGCAAAGCACTTGCGTGGGTATTGGCGGTGATCCGATTAATGGGACATCTCACCTTGATGTGCTTAAAATGTTTAATGATGATGCGGAAACAGAAGCGATCATAATGATCGGTGAAATCGGTGGTAATGCTGAGGCTGAGGCGGCACGTTGGGCGAAAGAGAATTGCACCAAGCCAATCGCAGGATTTATTGCTGGCGCGACAGCGCCTCCGGGGCGTCGCATGGGTCATGCCGGTGCCATCGTAGGAGGTGCTGAAGACACCGCGGAGGCCAAAAAGGCAATCCTTCGTGAGTGTGGCATCGCTGTTTCAGAAACGCCATCAGACATGGGTAAGACTCTTGTGGGAATGCTCTAACAACTGTTGAGCGATATTTTTACTAACCAGCGGCTTTGATCAAGGTATCTTAGCCGCTGTTTTTTATAGAGAGAGAATTGCTTTGGTGGCAGTGAAGTAGATTATCATTCCAGAGATATCTACGAGTGTAGTAATGGCAGGTGCTGCAACGACCGCAGGGTCAAGGTTGATTGCTCGGGCGCCAAGTGGAAGCAATGCGCCAGTCAGAGTGGACGTGGTAATTTGTGCTGCCAGCGCTACTGATGCTGCAAGAGCAAATGCGGAAATGGTAATACCCGCGAGAGGTGGATCGAAGACAGGTAAGATGAAAAAAGTGACTAGAGCGATACATCCGCCGAGGAAAACCCCCAGCAGCAGCCCAAGTGATAATTCTTTGATGATTACTTTAACCGTGGATCCGGCCTCTAGTTCCCCAAGAGACATAGCTCGTATTACCATGGTAGCGGCTTGCCCTCCTGTATTTCCTCCGGCGGCTACTACCATAGGAAGATATAGGGCTAGTAAGTAGACGCTGTTTAATACGTGCTCGAAGCGAAGCATCACATAGCATGATGAGATGGCGAGTAACGCCAGCACAAGTAGCCAAGGAAATCGCCTTTTAAAATGGGTAATGATTCGCGTGTTTAGGTAGGATTCCTCGGATTGTTCACCGGCAATACCAGACATTTTTTCAATGTCCTCGGTGGACTCCTCCTCCAGAATTTCAAGAATATCATCGTGGGTGATAACACCTAGTAATCTACTATATTCATCAACGACTGGAAGTAATGTCATATCATATTTGGTGAACATTTGAGCAGCTTCCTCTTGGTCTGTTGTTGCAAGAATAGACAGCTCAACTTCCTCCATAAGCTCGTCAACGAGCACGTCCCATGCACTGAATGCTAATTCACGCAGACGGATTTTTCCTTTTAGGCGGCCCTCTTCGTCAACAAGATAGATGCGTGCGAGAGACTCTGTGGAATTCTTATCTTTGCGTAGGACATCGAGTGCCTGTTTCACTGTCATTCCCAGCGTGACTTTGGCTGCTTGAGTGGTCATGCGCCCACCAGCTGTGTCCTCCTCGTATCGCATGAGGCTGCACGTGGTCTCCATGTCCTCTGGGTGGAGTAGGGCGAGGTAGCGATGTCGTGCCTCGGAGCTTACGTCCTGTAGGATATCAGCTCGATCATCATCGAGGAGTGCGGATAAAATATTTTTTTGTTGATTTGGTTCAAATCTCTCTAGGGAACTCTCAATCAGAGTGTCCGGTAGTTCTGGCAAGATTTGTGAGAACTTATTGGGGCCGATATGTGCTGTAAAAAACGTGCGTTCATCGCCGTTGATATCCTCATAAATGGACGCCAAGTCGGCATGGTGAACATCCTCTACCGCGGTGAGGAATGCTTGCTTGTCATGGCTGTTGATGGCGAATGCTACAGCCTCGATATCCATAGTGGTGATTTCCTCTGGCATGAGAGGGTTTTAACCGCCATTGGGGAAAATACCAAATCCCAATCTTAAAAAAGAATACGAGTCACAGAATTTGTTCTAGCCACTTGAGGAATGCGCTGTGGTTTGTCACATCATATTGATGGCAGACAAACCCGGCTTGTTTGCCACCTTGGATATTAGCCGGTAGATCATCAATGTAGGCAGTTTGCGGTGGATTCAGTTGGTACTGCTTGATGGCCAGATCATAGATCTCGGGTTCTGGTTTGATGTGCCCTGTCTGATGAGAGAAAATACCACCACTAAAATTCGCGAACACTGGATAGTGCTCCATGAGGTGTTGCTTGTGGGGATCATTTATATTGGAGAACAAAATAAGCCTGTGTCCATGTTCTTGAAGCTCGCCGATGCATGTCCACATTGGGAGATTGGGGCTGAAAATATCGATCCATGCATTCATGAAGTTTTTTAACGGGCCAGAGTGGCCCAGAACCTTTGCTGCCCATGGGAAATACTCGTCCGGCATTATACGTCCGGCTTCAAATTTGTCTTTGCGCTCCAAGATTAGCTCAAGGCGTTGATCGGGATCACCGCATTCATTCGGGATGAGACGTTTGAGTGAGGGTATGAAATCGACATTAACGATCACATTACCGATATCAAAGAGGAAGTCCATGGTGATTGTATTTGCTACCCGTTACTTGGTTCGGGAGTGTTATTAAGTATAAATCGAGTGGCAGTATCTGCTGCAGATGGGCGGGCGACGCGTGAGAGGCTACGCTTCATTGCTCTCCAATCATGTGCATTCTCTGAGAGCATCTCTCGTATGTGAGCTGCAAGTTCACCTGGAGAATCTGCCAGATGACCACCGTTAAGCATTTTAAGTAAATTGAGATTGCCTTCTTCCTGTCCTGGGACGAGGTGGTGGATTAGCATGGGGCAGGCAGCCGCGAGTGACTCGTGTACGGTGGCACCCCCGGCTTTGCCGACAACTAAATGATGGCTTGTCAATAATTCGGGAACTCGTTTGGACCACCCGATGATTTTGACTCTGCCTGGATATTTTTGTTTTATTTCCTGAGCTCGACGGTAGAGCTTACGAACATTCCGCCCAAGTACGATGGTGAGATTAACGTTATCAGAGCTAGCATTTAGGATTTCGTTCGCAATTCGCCTAACGTGAGGTTTTTTGGGTGTTGGAAAGTAGAGCACGCGAAATGGTTCAAGTGGATCATCTGTTGATACCGGGTCGATATCTGC